>JAZQMJ010000293.1:0-7969 GCA_045543435.1 Mailhella sp. | reverse complement strand
TCGAAGCCGCCGGTATTGCTCATGCCCATGATAGGCGGAGGGTTGAAGGGAAGCACTGTGCCCTTGCTCTGCCTGAGGCCGAGCCCATAGATATGCTTCAGCGTATCCTCCAGGCTTATGCCCAGCTTCTCGCGCACGTCCCACGGCTTGAGCCGAACGAAAAGCGTGCCCGCGCTGGTATCGAGGGAAGAGTTGATGAGGTCGTAGCCGGAAAGGCTGAGGACGTGCTCCACGGCGGGCAGGCGGCGTATCTCCTCGCTCACGTCCGTCACCACGCTCTTCGTCTGGGGCAGGGCCGACCCTTCCGGCAGGGATATGACGCACATGACAGAGCCCTGATCCTCTTCCGGGACGAGCGTTGTGGGCACCCGTTCAAAAAGCAGGAACGCGCCTGCGCTGAGCAGGAGCAGTATCCCCGCCGAAAGCGCACCTCGGCGCACGAAGAAGCGCACCATGCCCGTGAACATGTCCGTCGTCTTCTCGAATCCGCTGTTGAACCAGCGGAACGGGAGCGCGGGTTCGCGGTGTTCCGTACGCAGGAGCAAAGAGCAAAGCGCCGGAGTAAGCGTGAGCGCCACGATGCCGGAAATGACCACCGCGATGGCGATGGTCACGGCGAACTGCCGGTACATCACGCCGGCCAGCCCTCCGAGGAAGCCCACCGGGATGAACACCGAACACAGCACGAGCACGATGGCGATGACGGCGTAGGTGACTTCGTTCATGGCCGCGCTCACAGCCCCGGAAACAGAGAAGCCTTCCGTGCGGAGTACGCGCTCCACGTTCTCGAGGACGACGATGGCATCATCCACCACCATGCCTATGGCCAGCACCAGGGCAAAAAGCGTGAGCGTGTTGATGGAGAAATCCAGCGCCCAGACGCCAGCGAACGTGCCTACCAGCGAAATGGGGACAGCGATGCAGGGGATGAGCGTCGCCCGCCAGTCCTGCAGGAAGAGATAGACCACCGCAAAAACGAGGAGCATGGCTTCGAAAAGCGTACGCACCACCTCTTCCACAGAAAGGCGCACGAAGACTGTGGTGTCGTAGGGGACGAGATAGCCCATGCCCTCAGGGAACAGCTTCGCCTGCTCTTCCATATACTTCGTCACGCGTTCGGCAGTTTCGAGGGCATTGCTCCCGGGCGAAAGGAAGACGGCCAGCGGGATAGCCGTAGAGCCGTCGATGGCGCAGGCGAAGTCATAGTTCTCCGCGCCAAGCTCCACGCGGCCTATGTCGCGCAGGCGGAGAACGCCTCCTCCGGGCGAAGTCCGCAGTATGATGTCTCCGAACTGCTGCGGCGTCATGAGCCTGCCCTGCGTTTCCAGCTGCCAGGTCATGGTCAGTCCGTCAGGCCCGGGCTGTGCGCCTACACTGCCGAGAGAATACTGGGCATTCTGCGACTCCACAGCCTGCGCCACATCGCTGGTGCTCACGCCGAGCTGGGCCATGCGGAGCGGGTCGAGCCAGATGCGCATGGCGTAGTCGCGCGCACCGAGTATCTGGGCCTGCCCCACGCCGGGCACGCGCTTGAGGCCGTCCAGCAGGTTCACCAGCGCGTAGTTGCTGAGGAAGGTAGCGTCGTAGCGGCCTTCTTGCGAGTACAGGGCCACTATCTCCAGGATGGCCGGAGAAAAGGTATCCACAGTCACGCCGTACTGGCGCACTATCTCCGGCAGCATGGGCTCTGCGGCCTGCACGCGGTTGTTCACGTTGACCTGCGCCATGCTGGCATCCGTCCCCACGGCAAAGGTCACAGATATCTGGAGCGAACCGCTGGAAGAGCTGACCGAGCTCATGTAGATCATGCCTTCCACGCCGTTTATCTGCTCTTCGATGGGCGTGGCCACAGTCTGCGCGATGACCTCAGGGCTGGCTCCGGGGTACTGGGCGCTCACGGTGATGGTGGGAGGGATGAGGTCCGGGTACTGCGCGATGGGGAGTTCCCGTATGGAAAGCAGGCCCGCAAGCACGATGAACACCGAAAGCACCATGGAAAGGACTGGACGCCGCAGGAAGAAATTGGGCTTGGGAGGCTGGCCTTCCAGGCGGCGGGAAGAGTGTGACGATCCAGTCATCGAGCTCCCCCTTTCCTCTCGACCGAAGAATCAGAGTTAGACCCTTCAAATACAGGAGCGGGAGCATCTTCCACATTTCCACGCTTCGAAGGAGAGTTTGACGAACCGGGCGCCATCAGTGCAGGCACCGCTCCGGGCTTCGCATTCCTGCCTTTCTGCTCCAAAGCCCTTGCCGTGACTTTCTGCCCGGCCCTGACCTTATCCTGCCCCTGCACTATCACCCTCTGCCCTTCTTCCAGCCCGCTTTCCACGAGGAATTCCGAACCGAACGCCGGACCGAGCACCACGGCCCGCCGCTCGGCTCTCGAATCCTTGTCCAGCACATAGACGCTGGGGCCGCTTTCCGTCTGCATGACAGCTTCCTGAGGGAGCATGATGGCCTTCACGAGGGACGCCCCGCCCACGCGCACGGCCACGAACTGCCCGGGGAAGAGCTGGCCCTTCGGGTTAGGGAAGCGCGCCTTGGCCCTCACCGCGCTGGTCTCGGCCTCTACCTGCGTATCGAGGAAGACGACTTTCCCGGCTGTGTCGTACTCCACCCCTTCCAGAAGGCGGAGGCTGGCCGGCGAGCCCTGCCCGTAGCTCAGCGCCCGGCCTCTGGCCTCCATGTCGCGCATGGAGAAGAGCTCCACGCTGGGCACGGAGAACTCCACGTCCATGGGGTCGTTCTGACTGATGAAGGTAAGCGTGCTTTCCGGGCTCACGAGACTGCCCACAGTACTCACTTCGCGACTGGTCCAGCCGGAGAGCGGCGCGTCCACCCTGGTGTAGCCGAGGCGTATGCGCGCTTCATCCACGGCCGCCCGAGCCGACTCTACTTCGGCCTTCGCGCTGAGGAAGGCGGCCCGGGCGCTGTCGCGTTCCTGCTGGCTCACGGCATTGCTTTTATAGAGCTTCTGCACTCGGGAGTTCTCTCTCCTTGCGTTCTCAAGGCGGCTCATCGCAGAAGCAAGCTGGCCGCGCGCCTGTTCGAGGGCGGCCTTGAAGGGCGCAGGATCTATCCTGAAAAGCGGCGCCCCCTTCATTACCTGCGCCCCCTCTTCAAAAAGCCGCTCCTGCAGTATCCCCGTCACCTGCGGCTTCACCGCGGCCGAATGGCGGCCCACGGTCTGCCCCATGAACACGGCATAGATAGGCACGTCCGCACGCTCCAGCGTCAGCGCGGTCACGAGAGGAGGCGGTATCTGAGCCGCCGCACCTGCGCTCTTCTTCTCTCCTTCACAGGCGACAAGGCAGAAGCACAGCCCCGCCAGACACCCTAACGCCAACATTCTCATGGCAACCTCCTTGCACGCAGAGCCCGACGCATTGACAAAACAGCGGGCGGCCGTAAATTATGACGAACACTTCCTTCTTAATACGGCGTGAAAAAAATCGTCCATGAGGTTCTGTATGAGCAGCTTTATTTTCCGGGGATTCCTTATCGGCAGTTCCGTAGGCGTCTTCGCCGTACTTGCCGGCTTCATGCGTCCGGCCGAAGGCATAGTCTTCGGCGCCACCATGGGCCTGCTTGCCGGACTCACCACGGCAAGGCTCCATGAAAAGCGTATGGAAAAGCAGAGAAAAGAAAAAAAATGACCGCTTCGGTCGTAGTTTCATGCATGAAAAACGCCCGTCCTGAGACGGGCTTTTTCGTTGGCTTCAAAGGTAGTTATCGCTTGGCGCAGAAACTCAGTATGCGGGCGAGGAAGGCCTGCGCCTGCCGAAAGGCGGACTCATCGGCGGCAAGGGCCTGCGGGCGCGGAAGCTGTATGATGAGCCTGCCGTGTATGCGCTCCTGGCAGAAAGGCAGGAGCGATTTCGGCATATTCAGGGAATCGCGGGTGTCCGAGCCGAAAAGCAGGATGACGCGCGGGTCGAGCAGCGTCACGCCGGACCAGAACAGCGAGGCTTCCGGCGAAAGGCCCTCTCCAGCCAGAGCGAAGGGCCAGAACACATGCGTCCCCACAGGGTGGCGCAGTTCGGTGAGCATACGCACGATGACGCGTCTGCGGGCCTCGTCGGGAGTGCCCACAAGGTCCTCGCCAAGCCCGGCATAGGTCCACAGCACCAGAGGCCGCTGAGGCAGAGGCCTGCGGTCTTTCAGGGCCAGCCACGAAGCAGGCCAGCGGTCCACAGGAAGCGCGCCCGGCGCTCCCAGAAGCGACTGCATTCCCCGCACCTTCGCCGTCTGCGGAGCAGGACGAGGCACAGCCGGAGCCGCAGGCTTCTGCGCAGGCATGCCGACGGCAGGCTGGGAAACAGGCTGGGCGGGCACAGGGCGGCGCGGAGGTACAGGAGGAGCTTTCGGCTGGAACGGAACACTGCCGGGTCGAGCGTTCGATGCCGCTCGGACAGTTTCTGCCGGAACAGCGGCAGGCGTATCCGGCACAGCACGCAATTCGAGGACACGCGCCTCATCTTCGAGAAGAAGCACGTTCAGGCCGGCCTTGAGCCACGGCCGCACTATGGGAGCGTATCCTTTCATATCTTACACGGAAAGCGTACGGAGCCAGTCTATGATGTTCCAGGCCACCTGAGGCTTGGGCATCTCGGACCAGAGTTCCTCACGGCCCTGCACGTCGGCCACATAGACGCGGTTGGCGGCGCGCACGAAGCCGTCGGCAATGCGGTTGCCCACTATCATGTCCGCGCCCTTGTACGAAAGCTTATGGCGCACGGCCGCACCGAGGGCTTCCATGTCGGGCGCGCTCTCGGCGGCGAAGCCCACGATGACCTGACCTTCCCCGCGCTCTTCGGCAAGGGTACGGAGAATGTCGGCATTGGGCAGGAAATTCAGCGAGAAGCCGTCCTCGGCCCTGTCCTTCTTGAACTTGCCGGGGCCGTGGGGCTCGGGGCTGAAGTCGGCCACGGCGGCAGTGAACACGCCGACAGTCGCGCTGGGCCAGTGCTTGCGCGCCGTTTCCAGCATCTGCTTCGCGCTGGTGACGTTATGGCGATGGAAGGAAGGATCGGTCGGCAGCCAGATATCCACAGGGCCGCACACGGCATGCACTTCCGCGCCGCGGAGCCATGCGGCCACGGCAATGGACGCGCCCATGGAACCCGTGGAGGCATTGGTCCAGAAGCGCACGTCGTCCCACGTTTCGCGGGTGGGGCCGAGCGTGAGCATGACGTTCTGCCCTTCCATATCCTGCGGCGTGAGGGCCTTGAGCGCGGCAAGGTAGATCATGCGCAGGTCGGCAAGGCGGCCCTTGCCTTCGTCATGACAGGCGACGACGCCGCTGTCCGGCCCGACGAAGATGAAGCCGCGTTCCTTCAGCGTCTCCACATTGGCCTGCGTGGCCGGGTTGTTCCACATGCGCGGGTTCATGGCCGGGGCCACAACGATGGGGCCGTCGAAGCCGAGGGCCTGGGCGGAGAGCATATCGTCGGCTCGGCCGTGGGCCAGACGGGCAATGATGTCCGCCGTAGCGGGCGCGATGATCATGGCATGGGCCGTCTGCCCGGGCTCAAGATGCTCGAACGGAGATTCCCCGCTGAACATATCGCCGTACACCGGGGAAGCGCCAAGAGCTTCGAAGGTGAGCGGGCCGATGAACTGCCGGGCTGCAGACGTGAGCGTTGCGCTCAGGGAAACGCCGGCTTCCTGCCAGCGATGCACGAGTTCTGCCACGCGGAAGGCCGCCACAGAACCGCACACGCCAAGGTGCAGGCGCTTGCCCGCGAAATGATTGAAGCGCAGATGCTTTTCCATATCCCCTCCTTAGTAGGGAAGGCTGGTCACCTGACTGGAAGCCGGGTCGGCATAGGAAGAAGGCGTCCCGAGGGCGGAAGGCGTCGTCGCGGCAGGGATGCCGGAAGGATTGGCGGCAGGAACTTCGGGAAGTATGGTCATGATGTCCACGTTCACGTTGTTCACCACCCACACGTCCATAGTGGTATTGATGACGCCGTCCTTATAGAAGACCACGGCATAGTGCGGCTCTTTCTGATAGAGCTGGATGGAGCGCATGCCGGAGCTGGAGCCGCGGAGCTGCCAGCCGCCCTTGGCCATGTTCTGCATCATGACATTGGCCAGAGAGGTCACTTCCACACGGCCGCTGAACGATTCAAGGCCTATCTTTCCGCCGTCATGGCCCACAGTGACATAGGATTCCTTGGTCAGGGACTCCATGGGAGCGGGGATGGGCACATCGCGGAACTGGGAAATATAGGATTCCGTGATGCTGGGCTGTTCAAAGGGGTTCTTTATCTCGAAATCGCCGGCGGAACAGCCGGTGAGCATAAGCGCGGCGGCAAGGGTCACAAGAAGACCGCGAACTTTCATAGCATACCTCCATAGCAGGATGCAGACACAGTACGGCAAAACAGAACGATGTGCAAACAGGGCATGGCGGGCGGATTAACAGCCGCCGCCACCGCCGCCACCGCCGCCGCTTCCGGCTCCGCCGCCACCGCTGCCGCCGAAGGAGCTGTGCGAACTGGCAGACTCCGCCGCATGGGAAGCGGCGCTGGACGAGGCGCAGGAAGCCAGGGCTCCGGCATTGGCGGCCAGCCAGAACCGGCTGTCCATGCCCTGCTGGAGGCTTGCGGCATGGGCTTCGAGCGCGCTGGCGAAACGTGCGCCCCATGCGTCTTCAAGGTCGAGAACCACGGCGTAGGGCAGAAGCTCCTGATAATGCTCCAGCGTCTGTTCCGGGGGATTCATGGCGTTCAGCCTGCCGCTCTCGGCAGTGCCGATATACAGGGCGAGCCCTTCTATCTCGTCGAGCAGGGCGCGGGCCTCCACGCTGGGCGAATCCATGATGAAGGAAAAGCCGAACGGAACGAGCAGGACCGCCGCCATGAGCGCCACCTGCAGAGGGGTGAACCATACGAGAACGTTCTCAGCCGTGCCGTAGAGAAGAGCCCCGAAGAAAACGCAGAAGAACGCCCCCATGAATATCGCCGTGAACAGGGCGCGGGCACGCTTCCCGCGCTTCCAGTCCGTGGCGACAACCTTGGCGAAGTTGCGCGCGAAGAACGAACAGAAAAGGACAGCCAGCGGGGCGGCCATCATTTCAGGGGGAAGGAAGCCGCCGGAGCTCCAGCCCGCTATGGCCGCAAGGCCGAGCAGGGCCGCCGCCATGCCGAGGAAGGTCCATATCGAACCGAAAAGGCCGCGCACCAGACCGCCGCGGCCGCCCTTCCACATCTTGGAATACTCCCGGCGCAGGCGTATCTGCATGGCTTCGCGCATATCGTAGAGCAGTTCGCCGTGGGCCTTGTCCACGGGTACGGCAGAACCTTCGGGCAAGTGGCGCAGTATGGCGTTCTCTTCCACATAGAGGGACTGCCCTTCGCCGCGCATCAGCGTGAAGCCTTCCCCGGCACTGCCTTCTACTTTGCAGACACCGCTCCCGGCAAGGGAGATGAGCGCCGCGCCGAAACAGCGGGGAGACATGAGTGCCTGATTGCCGAGATAGCCCACTGCCGCAGGAGACATGAAGCCGGGCTGGCCGTTCTCCTGCCCGCGCTTGGTGAGCGGCGGGCGGAAACGCGCGATGATGACGCCCTTCTGCGGGTCGCGCCCGAAGAAATGCCATGTCACGCAGAAATACGCGAAAAGCGCAAGGGCCAGTGCCGCCAGCAGGGCAGTGGTCATGCCCTGCCCTTCCTGAGAAACAGAGACGAAGCCCTTGTGCCAGCCTGCGGCCACGGTGAGCTGTTCACCGGGCAGGACAGCACGCCGGGCCTTGAAGCTCATCACGAGGCGGCCGTTCTGTTCCTTATAGGACATAGCCACGGCAGAATCCCGGCTCCCCCGATGGCCCAGCCATGCGGCCTGCCCATAATAGGGCGCACCCTTGGGGCACATGACGACGCAGGAAGCCTTGTCTATGGGAGCTTCCCAGCCGGAGCCGGTGACGTTCAAGTCGGATCGTAGCCATGTCGTTCTGTGAGCCAAG
>JAZQMJ010000292.1:0-6802 GCA_045543435.1 Mailhella sp. | reverse complement strand
TGGGAAAAGCCGCTGGCTTCCATCAAGGCCCGTCTTGCCGCCGGTGAACCTGTTTTCGAAGAAGCCATCCGCCGCTGGTTCCTCGACAACACGCATCGCGTCACTGTCCTGCTCCTGCCCGATGCCGAGCTGGAACAGCTGCGCCAGGCCGAGGAAGACGGCCGCATCGAAGCCCTTCGCGCGACCATGAGCGGCGAAGAGCGCGTGCGCATTGTCGAGCTGGCCGCAGAACTGCGCGCCGCCCAGCAGGCTCCTGATTCTCCCGAAGCCCTGGACTCCGTGCCCAGTCTCGTCAAGGAAGACCTGCCGAAGGAGAACAAGCTCATCCCCTGCGAAGTGGAGCAGTGCGCCGGACTGGACGTGGTGACGCATGAGCTCGATACCACGGGCATCCTCTACGCCCGCTATGCCTTCGACCTTTCCGCCGTGCCTGCCCGCCTCCTGCCGCTGGTGCCGCTCTACGCCCGCGCCCTCACCGAACTGGGCACGAAGCGCCGCGACTATGTGGACCTCGGCTTCGACATCTCGGCCCAGACCGGCGCCCTCGGCGCAGGCCCTGTCATCCTGCCTCATGCGGTGGACGCCTCCGTGGTCTCCTACCTTTCTCTGTCCGGCAAGTGTACGGCCGAGAAGGTGGAACGCATGGCCTCTCTCATGGAAGAGATCCTCTTCGAGCCCGACTTCGACAACCGCGAGCGTTTCGCTCAGATGGTGCTGGAAGAGAAGGCCCGCATGGAGCAGTCGGCCGTGCCTTCCGGCCATATGCTGGTGAACACCCGCCTCAACGGCCGCCTTTCCCTCGTGGGCCGCATCTCCGAAGAGATGAACGGCGTGAACGCGCTGTTCTACGCCCGTGAGCTCAGCCGCCGCGTGGACGAAGACTGGGCGTCCGTGTCTGCCGACCTCCGCGCCCTGCATGAGCTCATCGTCCGCCGCGACGGCCTCAAGCTGTCCCTCACGGCTGACGCCGCGCTCATCTCCCTTTCCCGCGCTCCGCTCGAAGCTCTTGCCCAGAGCCTGCCCTCCCGTCCTCTGCCTGCCGCCGTCCTTGAGCTGGCCGACCTGCCCGGCGCGGAATGGCTCAGCGCTCCGGCCCAGGTCAACTACACCGGCCTCGGCCTCAGCATGAAGGGCACGGGCTATGAGTACAGCGGCTCTCTCTCCGTCATCATGCGTCATCTGCGCATGGGCTACCTCTGGGACCGCGTGCGAGTGCAGGGCGGCGCGTACGGCTGTTTCGCCCGCTACGGCCGCACGACCGGCGCGTTCACCTTCGCTTCCTACCGCGACCCCAACGTGGCCGAGACCCTCAATGTCTATCGCGCCGCGGCGGACTACCTCGGCAACCTCTCGCTTTCCGAGGCCGATATCACCCGTGCCGTGGTCGGCGCCATCGGCGATGTGGATACCTATATGCTCCCCGGCGCCAAGGGCTCGGCCGCGTTCTCCCGCTGGATGTCCGGCGAGACCGACGAGGAACGCCAGCGCATCCGCGAAGAGATCCTGGGCACCCGCCTTTCCGATTTCCACGACTTCGCGCCCTTCCTTGCCAAGGCCCTCGAAAATGCCGTGCCCTGCGTGCTCGGCGGTTCTGTGGCCGAAGCTGTGGCCAATGCCGAAGGCTGGACCCGCACCCGCGTGATGTAGTCAGAGGGGATAGCCATGAAGAACGAAAAGACTCGCGGCACTATGCTCACCAGCACCGCTCTCATACTCTGCTGTGTGACTTTCGGCGCCGGCTTCCTCTGCGGCGACCTGGTTTCGGAGTATCGCCGCGCCGGAGCTCCTGCGGTTTCCGTCCAGGCTCCCCAGGCTGTCCAGCATCAGCCTGCCGCCGAAGCTCCTCAGGATGCTGAGGCCCGAGCCGCCAGCCACATCGCCGAGCTTCGCGAACAGGTGAAGAAGTCGCCCGACGATGCTTCGCTTTGGACGCACCTGGGCAATCTCTGCTACGATTCCGGCAAGTTCGACGAGGCCATCGAAGCCTATGGGCGTTCCCTGGCCCTCGCTCCCGGCGACCCCAACGTCATTACGGATATGGGCTCCATGTACCGCATGAAGGGGCAGAGCGCCGAGGCCGTGAAGTATTACGAGCAGGCCATCGCCATAAAGCCCGACCATGCCAACGCCGTGTTCAACAAGGGCGTGACTCTCCTTCTGGATATGGAACGCCCGGAAGAGGCCATGGCCTTCTGGCAGTCCGTGCTGGAAAAACAGCCGCATTTCGCGCTGGGCAACGGCGCGCACCTGCATTCCGTCATCCATGAGCTGGCTTCCGATGCCGGCGTACAGCTTGAAGCCCATGGCAGATACGAAACGGCTCTCCGCGCCTATGCGGAAGCCCTTAGGGTGAAGCCGGACTTCCTGCCTGCGCTGGTGCATCGCGCCTGGCTCCTCGATCAGACTGGCCGTGCCGGCGAGGCTCTCCCTCTCTGGAAGAAGGTCGTCGAACTCAGCCCCGAAGCCACTGATCCCGCGGGCAAGCCCGTGCGTGACCGCATACGCTAAACATCATACATCAACGCCATGCCACAGCTTCGATATCTTCGTCTGTTCAGTGTCCTGCTCCTGTTCTGGCTCGTCCTTGCCGCGCCTGCCTCACTCTATGCGTCGCCTGACGCTGCCGGGGCGGAGGTGAAGGATGTGCCTGCGGAAGCCTTGTCTGCCGCTGTGTCCGACGTGGTATCTGGCCCTGCGGCCAGCGAAGCCCCTGCCGCTGGCGAGGATATCTTTGCCGAACCTTCTCCTGTGCGCGGCATGCCGGAGCCGGTGACGCTCCGCGCCGAGTACCAGCCTGCCCCTGTAGAGCCTCCCATGCTGGTGGAAAACGCCGCGGCGGACGTATCGCAGGTCGCCCTGCTTCCCGTACTCACCATGCTTGCGGAAGATGATGGCCTGACATTCGAAGAGGCGGCCTTCCGCTTCAGCGAATTCCAGCCCTTCGACAGGTCCGCTCTCCTTCGTGAAGGCGGGGCTCTCTGGATGCACCTTGCGCTGGACAACGTGGCGCATCCTGCCCCCGGAGGCCTGTGGCTCGATCTTGGCGACCAGCTTCCCCCCGGTGTCGAGGTCTGGCTCTCTTCCGACGGGCTTCGCTGGAAGAAGATAGAGGCGGAAAAAGAAGGCGTGTACGCTCTGGCCCATGCCGGGGACGACGGGCAGGCCCTCATCCGGCTGGACGGCATGCCCGGCCTGTGGTTCAGCCCTGTGCTCAGGCCTCTCGCCCAGGTGATGCAGTCTCCGGAAAGGGATATCTACGATTTCGCCCTGGCCGTGCTCAGCCTGCTTTCTGCGGTCTGCTTCTTCCTCTGCCTCGGCCTGCGCGGCGAAAGCCGCTTCTGGACCTTCCTGCTGGCTTCCGCCGCGGCCGCGCAGGCCGTGTGGGCAGTGCCGCCCACGGCTTCGGGCATAGGCGCCGCGACGTTCCCCGGCATCTTTGCCGCAGGCGTGGCTCTCCTCATGCTTCCGCATATCGGCCGCGTGCTCATGCGGACCCGCATCAATTCACCCGTCGCCGATGTGTTCTTCATGGTGCTGGCCCTGCTGGGCGTGTGCGCGGCTCTCCTGCCGCTCATCCCCGGATTCGCGTGGATGGCCCATCTGCTCGTCCTGTGGCCTCTGGTGGCCGTGCTCTGCTTCCTGCCTTCTCTCGCGCTCCTTCTGCGCGGTGTGCAGGGCAGTCTGCCGTTCTCCATGGCCTGCCTTTTCATGGGCGGCGGTGCGCTCATAGCTCTTTCGGGCCTTGCTCGCGGGCTGGAAGCCCCGCTCTGGGGCTCCTGCGTGTTCTTCGGCCCTGTTTTCGGCCTGCTCTGCCTCATCTCCGCTTCTCCTGCCCGTATGCCCAAGGCTGATGAAGGCGGCTCGGCGCAGGAAGAGGCCGCGAAGGACCTTCGCCTCGAGGCTCTGCGCGAATCTGTCAGGGGTACTGTGGAAGAACTCCTCGACGAAGCCTGCAGGCTGGATCAGGCCGTGAACAAGGCCGGCATCGACAGCAGCCATGCGGACATCATGTCCCGTGCGGACGGCATGGTCGCCATCGCCCGCCGCCTTTCGGAGAAGGCTCTGGATGTTCCTGCGCCTGCCGAACTCCCTGACTCCGAGGAATGTGATTTCGACCTGCGTCAGGTCATACGCTCTGTCTTCGCCTCCGTGGCTTCGGAGGCTGAGAGCAAGGGGCTCGGCCTTTCCTGGTATGTCGCTCCCCATCTCGGCCGCCGCTACCGGGGCGACAAGGCGCGCCTCACGGCACTGCTTTCCCTGCTCCTTTCGGATTCCGTTCGCGCTTCGTCCGGCGGTGCGGTGAGCCTGCGCGTCCGCCGTGCCGACAGCACGCATCCCGGCCAGCTCCTGTTCTCCGTGGCCGATACCGGCGACGCGCTCCCGCCCCATGGGCGTTCCAGCTCGCTTCTGGCGCGCACGTGGGAGCTGGCTTCCGCCAACGGCGGCGAGCTTCTGGTCAACAGCGGCCCTCAGGGAACGGAACTCGGTTTCAGCCTTGAATGTACGGCCTATGAGGAAGACGGCATCACTGAAAAGCCTGTGCCCGGCGAAGCCGAAACGGAAGATGCCCGAAAGGGGCGCAGAACTTCCGGCAAGCTCGTCATAGTCGCCTCCTCCGACGGCGTGAGCAGGCAGATGCTTGCCCATTACCTTACGGGCATGGGTTTCCGCATATGGGAGGCCCGCAGTGCCGCTGAGGCCGCCAGTCTGTATGAGGCCGAAGCGGCCGCGCTCGTGGTGTTCGACGGCGTGCTTGCCGAAGACGATATGGCCCATGCCCTTGCCGCTGTGCGCATGTACGAGGGCGAGCATGCCCTGAAAGCTGTGCCCTTCCTCCTGCTTGCCCGTGAGGCCCTTCAGGCGGAGCGCATGGGCAAGGCCGGGTGCGACGAATCCCTTCTGCCTCCCCTCATGCGCAAAGATCTGCGGGCCATGGCCAGGTGGCTCACGGCTCCCGAAGGTTCCGTGCCCCGCCCCGTGCTTTCCTCCCAGCGTGTGACCTTGGCGGATGTGCTGGCCGGTGCCAGCGCCGGGAACCTGCGTTTCCAGCGTAAGGACAGGATCAAGCCTCTCAGGGCGGAACCTGCGGTCGTCGAGCCGGAAAAGAAGGAGCCCGTGCAGGAGCCTGCCAAGCCTGAACAGCCGGAGGCCCCCCAGAAGCCGGAAGCCGTTCCTGCTCCTGCACCTGTTCCTGCAGAGGATACGGAACTCCTCGACGCTCCTGTGGAACGCATCATGCAGGGGCTGGACGCGGTGAAGGGCGCGCTCGAAGAGCTGGACGCCTATTCCGTGCGCCGCGGCGCGGTGGTGCTTGCCGCCCTCGCCGAAGGCTACGGCATGCATACGCTGGCCGATATGGCCCGCTGTTTCCGTGCCGCGTGGGAAGAGGGCGACCTGGAAGCCGCCGCCCAGATAGTGGAAGAAATGCGGGTGGAAGCCTCCCGCGCAGGAAAAATCGCCTAATTCAGAGCTGAGAGCAAGGTTTTTTGCCCGGAACGCTTGCAAGCCGGGGGGAAAGACTTTATGATGGAGCTATGTTTCAGGGGCCTTTCCGCCTCTCATCTGCAACCCCAAGGAGGCAAATATGAACCTGCAGAAGATAGTATGCGCACTTGACCTTTCCGAGCACAGCAAGACCGTGGCCGAATACGCCAGCTCTCTTGCCAAGGCTACCGGCGCCTCCATCGTAGCAGTCTATGCGGCCCCCACGCTGACCCAGTACACCGGCTTCCATGTTCCCCCGAACACCATCGACAGCTTCGTCGGCGAGATCGTCACCGGTGCTGAAAAGGCCATGCAGCAGTTCGTGACCGAAAACTTCGAAGGCGTCGAAGCCAAGTCCGAAGTCGTGGTCGGCTATGCCGCGGAAGAGATCATCTCCATCGCCGAGAAGGAAGGCGCGGACATGATCATCATGGGTACCCATGGCCGCAAGGGCATCGACCGCATCCTCTTCGGCTCCGTGGCTGAAAAGGTCGTGAAGAATTCTCCCGTCCCCGTCCTCACCATCCGTCCTGCCGGCAATTACACTGGCGGCCCCGCTTATAAGGACTGATGCTCTGATTTAGGCTCGACAGGGCTTCCCCTTCTGCGTTATGCGAAGGGGGAGCCCTTTTTCTTTTTCTTCTTTATCCAGGATCGCCTCATGTCTGCCAGATTCACGTCCTATACTGATGTGCGCCCCGAAGTGGCGGCTTTCGAATCCTACGAACCGGGACTCAGCATAGCGGAGATAGCCAGCCGCTACGGCCTTTCCCGCGTCATCAAGATGGCCAGCAACGAGAACCCGCTGGGCGTTTCTCCCCGCGTGCGTCAGGTCATAGCCGACAAGGCCTGTGAAGCCTTCCGCTATCCGCAGTCGGGCAATCCCCGCCTCGTGAAGGCACTTGCCGAGCACTGCGGCGTGGACGCCAAGCGCATCTGCGTGGGCAACGGCTCCGACGAGATCATCGACCTGCTGTTCCGCATCCGCTGTGTGCCGGGCGTGCATAACGCCGTGGCCTTCCGCCCCTGTTTCGGCATCTACCCCACGCAGGCCCGCATGGCTGGCGTGGAACTGCGCCAGACCCCGCTGAATCCCGACTTCTCCTTCGACTTCGACGGACTTCTGAAGCTGGTGGATGAGAACACCACGCTGGCCTTCGTGACCACGCCGGACAATCCTTCCGGCCGCATAGCCTCCGTGGATGAGCTGGAGAAGCTGGCCCGGGCTCTGCCCCCTGCCTGTCTGCTGGTGGTGGATGAGGCCTATACCGAATTTGCCGGCCCTGAACATTCCCTGCTCGGCCGTCTGGAAGAACTG
>JAZQMJ010000291.1:0-1602 GCA_045543435.1 Mailhella sp. | reverse complement strand
ACGATCCGACTTGGGCGCGGGGTGAGGACGTACTCGGCCAGCGTGCGCAGGAAGCCTGCGTCCTCGGCCATGCGCGGCGTGGGGATGGGATTGCGGAAGCCTCCCGACTCCTCGCTCCAGCTGGCAGGGCGGCGCAGGGCGTCCAGCTCTTCCCCTTCAGGCAAAGCTCCGAAGCGTTCGCTGTGCAGGAAGAGCCATGCCCCCAGCGCGAGGGCAGAAAGAGAGCCCGCCGCGACGGCAAGCAGAGCGGTGTTCGTCATGGCGGGCTCTCCTTTGTTCTGGAATTACAGGGTGATGAGTTCGTATTCGCCGGAGCCGAGGCCAATCTTTTCGGCATGGGCTATCTGCGAACGCCAGTCCGTGGTGGGATGCACGCAGGTGAAGTGGTCGTCGTGGTGATGATGGCTCTGGCCGAGGGCGCTGTTGCCGATGACGGGCGCGGAGTTCACGGCGTCGATGCAGGCGCGGTCGAGGGCCACAGGGTCGAAGCTGGCGAAGATGCCGATATCCGGCACGATGGCGGCGTCGTTCTCGCCGTGGCAGTCGCAGTTCGGGGAGACCTGGTTCACCACGCTCACATGGAAGTGCGGGCGGCCCTGTACCACGGCGAGGGCGTATTCGGCCATGCGGCGGTTCAGGATGTTGCTGTCCGCGTCGTACTTATTGTAGATGGCGTCGAAATTGCAGGTGGCTATGCAGCGGCCGCAGCCCACGCATTTTTCGTGGTCGATGACAGCCTTGTTCTCGGCGTTCATGCTGATGGCGTTCTGGGCGCACCAGCGCGTGCAGGTGCGGCACCCTCGGCATTTCTTCGCGCTGATGTTGGGCTTGCCTATGCTGTGCATGGCCATTTTGCCCGCACGGCTGCCGCAGCCCATGCCGATGTTCTTGATAGCGCCGCCGAAGCCCGCCAGCTCGTGCCCCTTGAAGTGGTTGAGGGAGATGAAGATGTCCGCATCCATCACGGCTCGGCCGATGAGCGCGCTCTTGAATTCGTCGCAGCCTTCAAGCGGTACTTCAACTTCGTCCGTGCCCTTGAGGCCGTCGCCTATGATGATCTGGCAGCCGGTGGAAAGCGGAGAGAATCCGTTTTCGTAAGCGGAATCAATGTGTTCCAGAGCATGCTTGCGGCGGCCCACATAGAGGGTGTTGCAGTCCGTGAGGAAGGGGCGGCCGCCGAGGGCCTTCACTCTGTCGGCCACGGCCTTGGCGAAGTTCGGGCGCAGGAAGGAAAGGTTGCCCGGCTCGCCGAAGTGCAGCTTGATGGCCGTGAACTTATCCTTGAAGTCGATATCCCCTATGCCGGCGGCGACCATGAGCTTGCCCATCTTGGTGAGCAGGCTGGTGCCGACCTTGCATCGCATATCGGTGAAGTACACTTTGGAAGCCATGTTCCCTCCTGTTGCGGGGCTTGCCCGGCGGGATGTTGGAGTGTGTTGGATGATATCAGATGGTGTCTGTGAGCTGGAGATTGTCGAAGAAGCCGGAGAGAGAATCCTGCGGGGCGATGAGGGCAGGCGCCGGGAGATGCGGCGCGGCCTCGGCTATGAGGGCCGGAAGCCTTGCCTTCAGGAAGTCGGAGGCCAAGCGGTCTTAGGAAGA
>JAZQMJ010000290.1:0-6659 GCA_045543435.1 Mailhella sp. | reverse complement strand
CGTCACCGGCCCTGTGGATGAGAACATGCGCAAGGCCCTGCTCGACACCTGGGAAGCCACGCCCGAGCCCAAGATCGTCATCGCCGTGGGCACCTGCGCCATCTCCGGCGGCACGTTCTCCTGCGGCCGCGAGAACTGCCTCGGCGTGGAGGACGTGCTCCCCAAGGGCTCCGTGGACGTCTATGTCCCCGGCTGTCCGCCCAACCCGTGGAGCATACTCGACGGCATCCTCTCCGCCGCGTGGAAGAAGAAGCACATGAAATAAAGGCTGTTCGCCAGCCATGAGAAAAGGCCGGGACCATTACTGGTCCCGTCCTTCTTTTATAGCCTTTCGGGGGATATTCCGGCCTGCTACGCCTTGCGCCGCCCCAGCGTCACGAGGAGCGAAGCCGCGATGACCATGCCTATGGCCGCCCACTGGCTGAAGCTGAGGGCTTCTCCGAGAAGGAGGAAGCCGAACAGCGCGGCCACAGCAGGCTCTATGCTCATGAGCACGCCGAAGACCTGCGGAGGCACGAGGCGCAGGGAGACTATCTCCAGCCCGTAGGGAAGGGCCGACGCCGCGAAGCCCACGAAGAAGGCCAGCGGCAGGGCGTCGGCAAGGGCGTCTGCGGGGATGAGCACGCCGCCCGTCATCCACAGCGCCCACGGCAGGGCGGCCAGCGTACCTATGAGCCCGCCCCATGCCGAAGCCGAAGCCCCGGCCTGCGTTCCGGCCTTACGCCCCACGACGATGTATGTGCCCCAGAACACCGCGGCCAGAGCGGCGAAGAACACGCCCGTCATGTCGAGCTCGGCGTTCACGCCGGCCCACGGCATGAGCGTGAGCAGGCCGGCGGCGGCGAGGGCCACGGCGGCATAGTCGGAAAAGCGGCGCGAAGAGCTGGCCGCCACGAGGAGCGGCCCGGAAAACTCGATGGCCACGGCAATGCCCAGCGGTATGCGGCTTATGGCCTGGTAGAAGCAGGCGTTCATCACGGCGATGGAAAGGCCGTAGAGAGCCACGCTCTTCCATTCGCCCCCTTTCGGGACGTGCCGCCACGGACGGAGCGCGGCGAAGAGTATGAGCGTGGAGGTCAGGAGGCGCAGGGCCACGGCGGCTTCCGGCCCCACCAGTTCGAAGAGGAACTTGGCGAAGGACGAGCCCACCTGGGTGGAAGTTATGGAAACGAGGAGCAGGGCCGAGCCGAAGCCCGCGCCTGCCGTATCTATGCGGAAAGCCATGCGCGCCCCTTCTTTCTTGTTCTTCCTCCCTTCTACGGAGCGAGGCTGGAAGCGTCAAGCCGGGCCTTGCATAAGGCTGGAAAAACAGCTAGTTCTTCAGTATCCCTACCTCAAAAAGGAGCAAGCCCCATGGCTAAGAATATCGTCATCACCGGCGCCACCGCAGGCTTCGGCCTCGCCACCGCCCGCCTCTTCGCCGCCCAAGGCTGGAACGTCGTGGGCACGGGCCGCCGCGCCGAACGCCTCGCCGCCCTCCAGCAGGAACTCGGCGACGCTTTCCTGCCCCTCGAACTCGACATCTGCGACCGCGAAGCCGTCATGCAGAAGCTCGGCGACCTGCCCGGCAAGTGGCATGACGTGGACGTGCTGGTGAACAACGCCGGCGTGGCCCACGGCCTCGAACCCGCATGGGAATGCAGCCTGGACGACTGGGACAGCATGGTGGACACCAATATCAAGGGCCTGCTCTACGCCACCCGCGCCGTGCTCCCCGCCATGGTGGAACGCAACAGCGGCCACATCGTCATGCTCGGCTCCGTGGCCGGCAGCTATTCCTACGCCGGCGGCAACGTGTACTGCGGCACCAAGGCCTTCGTGAAGCAGTTCTCCCTCGCCCTGCGCGCCGACCTGCTCGGAAAGAACATCCGCGTGAACAACCTCGAGCCCGGCCTCTGCATCAGCGAATTCTCCGAAGTGCGCTTCCGCGGCGACGCCGAACGCGCCGCCAAGCTCTACGAAGACACCCAGCCCGTCACCCCTGAGGACATCGCCGAGACCATCTGGTGGCTGGTGAACTGCCCGGCCCATGTGAACATCAACCGCCTGGAGATCATGCCTCTGTGCCAGTGCCCCAGCGGCCCCAGCGTGAAGAAGGGCATGGAAAAGGTATGAGCCAGAACATGGAAAACGCTGAAATGAAGGATGGAGCTTCCGTGGAAGTCTGGCTGGCGCATCGCGTCTCCTATGGCGAGACGGATGCCATGGGCGTGGTCTATCACGCGGAATATATCCACTTTTTCGAACGCTCCCGCGGCGAGCTCTGCCGCGTGAACGGCCTCGGCTACAATGACGTGGAGGCCGCGGGCTTCATGCTCCCGGTGAAGGAAGTGGAATGCCGCTACCGCATCCCCGCCCGCTACGACGACCTCATCTGGATACATGCCCGCATAACCGAATGGCGGCGCGCCTCCATGCGCTTCGAGTACCAGATATTCGACGAGAGCCGCACCAAGGTCATGTGCGAAGGCAGCACCCTGCACGCCTGCGTGAACCGCGAAGGCCGCCCCGTGCCCATCCCCGCGTGGATGAAGGAACGCCTCTGCTCCGGCGGCGAAAAAGGCAAAGGACAAATATAGGCGCAATATGCCTCCAACGCGGGACAATTTGCGCCCTATTGGTTGCATATGCACTTGTTTTCCGCTACATTGCGCCTTAGGCAATTATAACCCTCAACCTTCTATCGTGAGGCATCCATGAAACGTCTTTCGCTCATGCTCGCCGCTTTCGCCGTGCTCTGCATGGCTGTGAGCGCCCAGGCCAAGACTTTTATCAACGGCATCGACGCCAACTATCCTCCTTTCGCCTATGTGGGTGAAGACGGCAAGCCCGCCGGCTTCGACGTGGAATCCATGGACTGGATCGCCAAGACCATGGGCTTCGAAGTGAAGCATCAGCCCATGGACTGGGACGGTATCGTTCCCGCCCTGATGAACAAGAAGATCGACATGGTCTGCTCCGGCATGTCCATCACCCCTGAGCGCGCCGCCGTGGTGAACTTCTCCGATCCTTACTTCACCATCCAGAAGGTCATCCTCGTTCCTGCCGACTCCAAGCTCACCGCCGAAGCCGCCATGGCCGGCCCCACCAAGCTCGGCGTCCAGCGCGGCACCAACGAGCACGAACTGCTCGAGACCCGCAAGGTGGAACAGAAGCTGAAGTACGAACTCCGCTACTACGATTCCTCCCCCCTCGCCGTTGAAGACATGCTGAACGGCCGCATCGAAGCTATCGCCATGGACAGCGCCCCCGCCAAGGACGCCATCGCCAAGGGCAAGCCCGTGAAGATCGTGGGCACCTTCGCTGATGACGACGCTTTCGGCGTGGCTATCCGCAAGGCCGACGCTGAACTTCTGAAGCTCGTGAACGAAGGCTACAAGAAGCTCCATGCCGACCCCTTCTGGCAGGCCCTCACCGATAAGTACCTCAACAAGAAGTAATAGATTCCGCACAGATAAGGAGGCCGGCTCGGCTGGCCTCCTGTTTTGCGTTTAAATAGCCAGGAACTGCCGTGCACATACTCTCCACCATTTTCGAAGCCCTGCCCTATATCCTCGAAGGCACGCTCGTCACCATCCTGCTCGTCGTAGGCGCCCTTTTCCTGGGCTTCTGCCTCGGCGTGCCCATGGCGGTGGCTCAGGTCTACGGGCCCAAACCCGTCTCGCGCCTCGTGGGTTTCTACGTCTGGTTCTTCCGCGGCGTTCCCGTCCTTCTCCTGCTCTTCCTCTTCTATTACGGCCTCTTCGGGCTCATCGGCCTTGAGATAGGCACCATCGGCGCCTCCTGCATCGTGCTCGGCATGACGAGCGCGGCCTACCAGTCCCAGATCTTCCGCGGCGCCATCCAGTCCCTGCCTGCCGGCCAGCTCAAGGCCGGCCGCGCCCTCGGCATGACCGACGGCCAGAGCATACTGCACGTCATCCTTCCGCAGGCCCTGCGCCTGTCCATCCCCGGCTGGTCCAACGAATACTCCATCCTGCTGAAAGACTCCGCCATGTGCTTCGCCCTCGGCACGCCCGAGATCATGGCGCGCACCCACTTCGTGGCCTCGCGCACCTACGAGCACCTGCCGCTGTACATCACCGCCGGCCTCATCTATTTCGCCATCACCATGGCAGGCGTGACCCTGCTCCGCCGCCTTGAACGCAAAGCCCGCATCCCCGGCTACAACAACGCCGGCATGTGATGCCGGGAGAGACGACCATGAACGCCCACCAGAACGACACCCCCATCCTCCGCGCCGAGCATTTCTCCAAGACCCTCGGCGGCCGCAAGATACTCGACGACTGCTCCATCAGCATGCGCCCCGGCGACGTGAAAGTGCTCATCGGCCCTTCCGGCGCAGGCAAAAGCACCTTCCTGCAGTGCATCAACTGCCTCATCGAGCCCGACGAAGGCGAGATATGGCTCGGCGACCGCAAGATAGACTTCCGCAACACCAGGGAACTCTGCGGCCTGCGTGAGCGCGTGGGCATGATCTTCCAGGATTTCAACCTCTTCGACCACCTCTGCGCCGAAGACAACGTGGCCCTCGCCCTGCGCAAGGTGCGCGGCATGAGCAAGGCCGAAGCTCTCGAGCGCGCCCGCAAGGAACTGGCCCGCGTGGGCCTCGCCGAACGCGCCAAGCTCTACCCCGCCCAGCTTTCCGGCGGCCAGAAGCAGCGCGTTGCCATCGCCCGCGCCCTCGCCATGGACCCCACCGTCCTCCTGCTGGACGAACCCACCTCCGCACTCGACCCCGAACTCGTGGGCGAAGTGCTCACTGTCATCCGCGACCTCGCCTCCCACGGCATGCCCATGATCATGGTCACCCACCAGATGGAGTTCGCCCGCGCCGTGGCCACCGAGATACTCTTCATGGAGCACGGCCGCGTCATCGAACAGGGCAGCCCTGCCGAACTCCTCAGCGAAGGCGCGCAGACCCGCACCCAGGACTTCTGCATCCGCCTCTGCGACCTCTGCAACGGCGACGCCGTCAGCGAAGCCCCTGAATGCCCCTCCGAGGCCTGATGATGCTCGACTTCCTCGACCTCAACTTCATCACCAACCGAGTGATGCCCTACCTCGACCGGGGCCTGCTCATGAGCCTCCAGCTCATCGTGCCCGCCTCGCTCATCGGCGGCTTCATCGGCGTGGTCATGGGCGTGCTCCGCGTGTTCGGCTCCGGCCCTGTCCGGCACGCCACCGATGCCTTCGTGGCTGTGGTGCGCGGCATACCGCTCACCGTGCAGCTCATGATCCTGTACTTCGGCCTGCCCAACCTGCCCTTCGTGAAGATCTATCTCTCGCCCTACATGGCGGCGCTCATAGGCTTCATCATCTGCACCTCGGCCTACCAGTCCGAATACGTGCGCGGCGCCCTGCTCTCCATACAGCAGGGCCAGATCAAGGCCGCCCAGGCCCTCGGCATGACGCGCTGGCAGACCATCATCTCCGTCATCGTGCCTCAGGCCGTGCGCCGCGCCCTGCCCGGCTGCGGCAACGAGATCATCTATCTGGTGAAATATTCCTCCCTCGCCTACCTCGTGACCTGCATCGAGCTCACGGGCGAGGCCAAGGTGCTGGTCTCCCGCACCTTCCGCCCCACCGAAGTCTATCTCGTGGCGGCCTGCTACTACCTTGCCATGGTCACCGCCGCCACCTGGCTCCTTGCCAAGCTCGAGCAGAAGCTCGCCATCCCCGGCTTCGGCCCCCAGAAATAATCAACGCTCACAGGTCCCACTGAATGTCGAACCTCGATCATATCCGCAATTTCTCCATCATCGCCCACATCGACCACGGCAAGTCCACGCTGGCCGACCGCATCCTCGAATACACCGGCGTGGTCACGGCCCGCGAGGCCCGCGAGCAGTACCTCGACCGCATGGACCTCGAACGTGAGCGCGGCATCACCATCAAGGCCCAGACCGTCCGCATCCCCTACACGGACAAGAACGGCGAAAAGTATGTGCTGAACCTCATCGACACCCCCGGCCATGTGGACTTCGGCTACGAAGTCTCCCGTTCCCTGGCCGCCTGCGACGGCGCACTGCTGGTGGTGGACGCCACCCAGGGCGTGGAAGCCCAGACCCTCGCCAACGTGTACATGGCTCTGGACCACGACCATGAGATCATCCCCATCCTCAATAAGATCGACCTTCCCAGCGCCGACCCCGACCGCGTGCGTTCCGAGATCGAGGAAAGCATCGGCCTCGACTGCACGGATTCCGTGGACGTCTCCGCCAAGACCGGCCTGAACATCGACAAGGTGCTCGAAGCCATCGTGGAACGCCTGCCCGCCCCCGAAGGCAACCCCAACGCCCCGCTCAAGGCCCTCATCTTCGACTCCTGGTACGACAGCTATCAGGGCGTGGTGGTGCTCTTCCGCGTGATGGACGGCATACTCAGGCTCGGCGACAATATCCACCTCATGGCCGGCGACCGCGACTATGAAGTGGTGCGCCTCGGCGTGTTCTCCCCCAACGTGGTGGACGTGAAGGAACTGGGCGCCGGCGAAGTGGGCTTCCTCTGCGCCAACATCAAGGAACTCGGCCATGCCCGCGTGGGCGACACCATCACCCTGAAGGAACGCCCCGCCGATGAGCCCGTGCCCGGCTTCAAGGAAGTGAAGCCCATGGTCTTCTGCGGCCTCTACCCTACCGACGCCGCCGATTACGAAA
>JAZQMJ010000289.1:0-5005 GCA_045543435.1 Mailhella sp. | reverse complement strand
TGGCCGCCCACCATGATGTCCACAAGCTCCTGTATGCCTGCGCTCATGGGCACGCTCTGGAAATTCCTCTGCATATACATGGTCACGCCTATGGAGCCGAGGCCGTGGCCGGAAGCCTTGGCGGCCGTCTCCTGCGAGAGCAGGCCGAGGCATATCTTCTCGTCGTCGCGGAACACGGGAACGGCCTTGAGGCCGTAGCGGTTCATGAGGGAAAGGGCCTGCGTGATGTTGAGCCGCTCGGACGCGCCCACGGCAGGGCTGGTCATGAGGCGGCCGGCGTTCTCATCGGCATTGATGATGAGCGAAGCCTGCAGGAGCAGGAAGTCGCGCACCTGCGGGAGCGTCATGTCCTTCACGGAAGCGGACGCCGCGTAATGATGCCCGCCGCCGCCCAGCCTGCGGCATATCTCGCCCACGTCCACCAGTTCGGAAGCGCTGCGGCCCACGACCTGCACCTTGTCTTCCATGCTGGCGATGGCGAAAAGCACCTTGCACCCTTCTATCTCCATGAGGCGCGGGGCAAGCGTGGAGAAATCGTCGAGGAAGGTCTCGCTCTGCATGGAGGATATGCCCATGGCCTCGCCGCCGATATCCTTGACTATGGTGTTCTCCAGCATGAGGGAAAGCGCCTGGAGCTGTTCGCGGCCCATGGTGCGGGTGATGAGCCTGCTCACCACGGCGAGGTCCGCCCCGTGCTCCACCAGCCACGCGGCGGCGGCGAAGTCTCGCTGGGTCACGGAATTGTAGAGGAAGGAGCCCGTGTCGCCATAGACGCCGGCGGCCAGCGAGGTGGCGGCCTGGCAGGAAGGCACGAGGCCGCGGCGGCGTATCTCTTCCACGAGTATGGTGCTTGCAGCGCCTACCTTCTCGATGCGGCCTTCCGTGGCGGCATCGGCTATCTGGCGGCCGAGGTCGTCTTCGTCTTCGCTCAGGGGGTGATGGTCCCACACATGCAGTTCGATGTCGTCACGGCCCAGCAGTTTCTTCACATGGGGGAAACGGCTCGGGTGATGCCCGTCCACGAGCACGAGACGCCTCACGGGCGCATCCTCCAGATCACGGCCGCTGATGCACGGGTAGAGAGGCTCGATGACCTCGTCGTAGAATTCCTGCACCTGCTTTTCCTGACTGCCCGGGAACAGGAGCGCGGCCCCGGGGTACAGGACAAGCGCGCCCACGAGGCAGGCCATGGCGTCGTTGTCGGCATTGGCGTGGCAGGTGATGACAGTATCAAAGCTCATGGTCTTCTCCAGGATCGGAAAGCATGCCCGCCAGCTCTTCCAGCGAGGGCATGGAGTCCGCAGGGTCGGCAGGCTCTTCGAAAGCTCGCTCGCCGTTGCGCGGATGGCATCGGCGGTACACGTCCTCGAGCACGTCGGAGCGGACATGGGTATAAAGCTCAGTGGCGGCAAGGTCGCTGTGGCCGAGGAGGAGCTGCACGGTTCGCAGGTCGGCCCCGCCCTCCAGCAGGTGGGTGGCGAAGGTGTGCCGCATGGTATGGGGGGAAATATCGCGCTGTATGCCGGCTTCGAGGGCGTAGCGGCGTATGAGCTTCCACACGGCCTGCCGCGTGAGCCCCTCGCCGGAGCGGTTCAGGAAGACGAAGGACGACTGCGGCATGAACTCGGGCCGCACCTCGCGGAGGTAGCTGTCCATAACATCGAGGGCGCGGCTGTGCATGGGCACGAGGCGTTCCTTCCTGCCCTTGCCGAACACGCGCACCACGCCGGCCTGAAGGTCGATGTCCAGCGGATGCAGGCCCACCAGCTCGGAAACGCGCAGGCCGGAGGCGTACATGAGCTCGAGCATAGCCCGGTCGCGGCGGCCGAGCTTGGTATGCGCATCGGGCGCGGCAATGAGGGCAAGCACTTCGCTCCGGGTGAGTACGTTGGGCAGTGTGCGCGGGAGCTTGGGGCCGTCCAGCAGAGCGGCGGGATTGCCGCTGATGAAGCTGAAGTCGGCGCACCAGCCGAGGAAGCCGCGAAGGCAGGAAAGGCGGCGGGCAAGGGTACGCTTGCCGTCGCCGCGCTGGCGGAGCCATACGATGAAGAGCAGGAGCTGTTCGTCGTCGAGGCGGGAAAGCGCCGTGCGCGCCGGAAGCCCTTCTCCAAGGCTCTCTTCCGTGAAGTCGGCAAGGGCGGCGAGGTCCTGCCGATAGGAGGCGACTGTCATGGGAGAAAGGCCGCGGGAGGCGAGGAGCTCGTCGAGCCAGCGTTCTCCGAGGCGGCGAAGGCTGTCCTTCGGGGCAAGGCGGGCGGCGGCGAAGGCTGAGAGCTTCTCTTCCGAGGAGGTGCGCGCTTCGGCAGAGGCCCGGCCTGCCCCCGGAGCTGGGCCGCCGTCGATGACAGACTGGGCGCGGAGCAGGGCCGCTTCCGGCTGGGAAGCTTCGCGGGACTGCTCGGGCGCAGGCTCTTCCGGGCGCACCTTGCGGGGGCGTCCTCTCCTGCGCGGGGCAGTGTTCTGTTCTGGGCTGGCGGGGGCTGTCATGGCGGCTCCGACTGGGCTGAAATCCTAGTTCCAAGGTAACTTTTGCGGCCAGCCGCGTCAACATCGGGCAGGCAGACAAAGGGCTTCCCGAGGCCGCTTCGCCCATCTTCCGGGGCATCCTTCCATGGCGGCTTGCCATAATGGGATTATGACGCTATCGTTACAAAGCATTGTATTCTGAAAATACATTGCTCTCTAACTGAACTCTAATTACGGACAGCTGAACGATGAAAAAATTCCTGCCCATCCTTGGCAAGCTCTTCGTACTCTTCATATGCCTTCTGGCCTGCTGGCTCCTGTATAACAAGCTCAAGAGCTACAGCCTCGAAGAGATACTTGCCAGCATAGGGCAGATCAGCAGCATGCAGCTTCTGTGGGCCGTCCTGCTGGTCATCCTGAATTACGTCATCCTCATCGGCTACGACTGGCTGGCCATACGCGCCATCCATCGCCGTCTCCCGCTTTCCCGCGTGAGCCTCGTTTCCTTCACGGGCTGTGCGGTGAGCTACAACCTCGGCGCGCTCCTCGGCGGCACCACGGTGCGCTACAGGCTCTACAGCGCGTGGGGCTTCCATGCCATCGACATCGTCCGCCTCGTGCTCATGCTTGCCGTGACCTTCTGGATAGGCGCGCTCGGCCTTGCGGGCGGCGTTCTCTGCTTTGCTGATGTGGCCGTACCGCCGGAACTTGGCATAGAGCCCTCGCACATACGCCCCGTGGGCGCAGGCCTGCTGGTGCTTTGCATACTCTATCTGGCCCTGTGCTGGTGGGCCAAGGGCCGCGCCGTGCGCATCTGGAAGAAGGAATTCTCCCTGCCCACGCTGGGCCTTGCCTGCGCGCAGACGGCCGTCGCCTGCGCCGACCTCATCGTGGCGGCCTACTGCCTCTACGTTCTCCTTCCTCCGGACAGCGGCATCAGCTTCGCCTCCTTCCTGCCCAACTATCTGCTGGCCCAGGTGGCCGTGGTGCTCACCCATGTGCCCGGCGGCGTAGGCGTACTCGAAGTCATACTCATGCACATCATACACGGCGTACAGCCCGCCCTGCTCTTCGGCGCCATACTGGTGTTCCGCTTCCTCTACTATCTCGTGCCGCTGGGCATTTCCGCCGCCATGCTCTTCCTCTACGAATTCCGCCTGCGCGCCCGCACCCCCGAACAGATAAAGGCCGAAGCGGAAGCCACCATACTTCCCGGCAAGACCATGCTGTTCTAGCCTCAATGCCAAAAGCCCTGCCGAGCTTCCCGCAAAGCAGGGCTTTCCTTTTCCTTTCCGCCGGGATACTATGCCGCCCATGCGCATATTCAAGACCCTTTTCATCCCCCTGCTCCTGCTTTTCCTGTGGCACGGCCTTTCCGCCTCCGGAGTGGTCTCGCCGTATCTCCTGCCCGGCCCGGGGCGGGTGCTTGAGTCTGCGCTTTCCATGGCATCGAGCGGAGTCCTCGCCGAACACATCGCGGCCTCCTTCTCGCGCATAGCCATAGGCTTTTCCGCCAGCATCTTCGTCGGCCTCGCCGCGGCCGGACTGCTCTTCCGCTTCCGCCTTCTGGACGAACTTTTCACCGGTACGCTCTCCTTCCTGCGCATGACGCCGCCGCTGGCCCTCGCCCCGCTCATCATCCTGTGGCTGGGCATAGACGGAGCCATGCAGGTGGCCATCATCATGCTGGCTTCCTTCTTCCCCATCTACCTGAACACCCGCGCCGGGCTCTCGCGGCTCGACCCTCTGCACCGCGAACTGGCCGAAAGCCTGCACGTTTCGCGCCTGCGCTTCGTGTTCTTCTTCCTCGTCCCTGCGGCCGTGCCTTCCATCATCACGGGCCTGCGCCTGAGCTTCGGCTACAGCTGGCGCGCCCTCATCGCGGCGGAACTCATCGCTGCTTCGAGCGGCCTCGGCTACCTCATCATGGATGCCGAGCAGATGCAGAGGGCCGACGAGGTCATCGTGGGCATAGCGGTCATCGGCATCATAGGCTGGATGCTGGACGCAGGCTTCGTGCGCGTGGTTTCCGCGCTCCTCGGCCGCCGTTTCCCGGAAGTGAAGGGGTAGGAAGACCATGCTCATCCTTGAGAACATCCATAAGTCCTTCGGCGAAAAGGCCGTCCTGCGGGATGTGAGCCTCGAACTCGCCCCCTCCGGCATCACCTGCCTGCTCGGCGCTTCCGGCTGCGGCAAGTCCACGCTCCTGCGCATAGCCGCCGGGCTGGAAAAGGCCGACAGCGGCTCTGTCCATGCCCGCCCCGAGGACTGCGCCATGGTCTTCCAGGACCCGCGCCTGCTCCCCTGGCTCACGGCTGGCGAGAACCTCCGCCTCGCCCTTCCGGACTCCATGCGCGGCCGCGAAGCCGCCGCCGAGATAGAGCGCGCCCTCGCCATGGTGGAACTCCCCGCCTCTGCCGCGCGTTCCATGCCCCGCGAGCTTTCCGGCGGCATGGCCCAGCGCGTAGGCGTGGCCCGCTCCCTCCTGCGCAAGCCCCGGCTCATGCTCATGGACGAACCCTTCGCCGCTCTGGACGCC
>JAZQMJ010000288.1:0-8693 GCA_045543435.1 Mailhella sp. | reverse complement strand
TGGCTACGATCCGACTTGTACTTGGTCACCACGGGGAAGGCCCAGTAGTGGTCCATGTGTTCGTGGGTCTGGATGAAGCCGGCGATCTCGCCGTTGGCGAGCATCTGGTCGATGCCTTCGCGCTTGAAGCTTTCTTCCATCCAGTCGTAGTTCCAGCCGCAGTCGAAGAGGTACTTGGTGACCTTGCCTTCGAGGTCTTCGATCTCAACGAGGCAGGAGAAGCCGCCGGCGTTGTCCGCGTCCACGGACTTTTCGCGGGCTATCTGCCATGCGCCGTGAAGGTCGCCCTTCTGGATATAGGGCTTGATGTGGGCCATGCCTTCTTCGTAGGAGCCCTTGCCTATGCCCTTGCCGTTGCCGAAGGGGGCCCAGTTGAAGGTGTACTGGTCCACGAGCAGGCCGCCGGCGCCGGTAACGTTCTTCATGAAGATGCCGTTATCGAACCAGCTGGTTTCAGAGATGTTGGTGACCTTGACGGACTTGCACACACCGAAATCAGTCATCTTGCGGTCGATTTCGGGGAGGAAGGCCCTGCGCATGGGGGTGTAGGAGTAAAGGCCCATGGCACCGAGAGCACCGGCGCCAACGCCCAGAGATGCGCCTTTCAGGAATTCACGTCTGTTCATAGATCCTCCTACTTCACCAGGGTGAAGTTAGCGCTGCAGATAGGCAGCAGCCAGACGATGAGGAAGTAAATAGCCACGCCGGCGATGAGGCCGACAAAGAGGCCGCCCTTCATGTTCGGGTTCCAGGCATGGTCTTCTTCGAGGTGGCGCTTTTCTTCGGCCAGGTCTTCGGCCGTCTTGAATTCACGGCGCCAGCCCGGCCAGCCGTCCATGAACCACCAGTTGATCAGCCAGATGTCGATGAGCCAGATCATGGGGATCATGGGGAACTGCTGAGGATGAGAGAAGCCCTTCTGGGTACCCAGCAGATAGTGGGCGTACATGTAGTACAGGCAGTAGATGGCGATGCCGCCGATGATGACGATGGCAGTACGCAGGATGACGTTGACGGGAGTGCTGTACTTGGTGGGGCCGTTGCCGCAGTAGAACTGCATGAACAGGGCGGGCACCAGGAAGAAGATGGCGGTTTCGCCCACATGGAGCCAGCGCCAGTCGGGAGCAGCGTCACGGCGATGGCCGCGGATAGCGTCGCCCCAAACCAGTTCCTGCATGTACCAGAAGAAGAGGCACAGGGCCCAGGCGATGGCGATGATGCCGATGAACAGGGCGATGCGGCGGGGCCAGTCCTTCTTGATCATGGTGAAGGGGTAGCGTTCCCAGATGCCTTCCACGAACCACACCACGACGGTACAGCACATGATCCATGCCACATGGAAGTTGGCGGACACGGTCTCGGCGAACTGTTCCCAGTAGGGCGGGCAGATGGAGGTGAAGTACTGCCAGGGGTAGTACAGGATGCCCATGTGGTTATGCATGGTCATGAAGTAGATGATGAGGCTGAGGCAGAAGGTGCCGAGCCAGATGCTGAAGCCGCGCACAGGCTGGGAAGCGTTGGCCCAGGGCTGGCCTTCGAGGGCCACCACCCAGGCGGGGCTGATCCAGGAAGCGATAACGGCGAACATCATGCAGGCCTGAGCCGCGTACTCGGTGGAGTAGAACTCGGTGAGGCCGAGCTTCATGAGCTGTTCGGGGTTGAAGTAGGCGAACGCGAAGTTGCCCAGCACGCCTTCGAAGAAGCCGTGGATGAAGAAGAGCATGGTGCCTACGGAAATGAGAGTGAGCACCAGGCCCTTCTGCAGGGGATGGGCGTTGCGGATCCATTCCTTCTTGAAGGGCCAGAAGTCGAAGGTGTAGGCCATCCAGATAAGGATGATGAGCCACCAGCGGCAGTAGTTGTAACCCAGGTAAGGAGTGTACAGGCGCATGATGCCGCGCGGATCCTGGAAAATCCACCATGTGATGGCGAAAATAACCAGCGAGAACGCAAGGTTAGCGAGAGCGGGGAAGGGGCCGCTCCACCTTTTGACGAGCTTGCGCTCTTCAAGATAAGGAAGCTGTTCGTGAGACATAAGTTCCTCCTTGTTCATTCAACGGGCACTCGCTCCTGCTCCAGAGCGGTGCCATGAGCCTCTTGCCGTGATGCGGACGGGGCCGCACCGAACATGGTCCTAACGACCAGAGCCGCCATTTCCTCCTCCGTCATGTTTTCAACGTCGCCCCCCAGTCTGGCGGCTTCCATTTTCAGCATGGAGCCGGAGAACTCGGGTGGCAGCATGGAGAGGCAGCTCTGCCCGGATGAAAAGTTTTCCTCGGACGGATCGCCGTCAGCAGGGCTGGCGGACGGACGGAAAATGCCATGGAGAAAATCGCGTCTGCTCATGGAGCGGGATGATCTCATGAATCCTCCGTCTTGTATCAGGCAGGCTTCCTGGAAACTCCAAAAAAAGTTTTTTTGTGCCAGTCCGCCTTTATCAGTCCACGATGAACTTTTCTGTCGTTTGCTGTTATCATCGCCCGAATAGGAATATTGTCAAGCAGTTTGTGAAAAATTGTGCTGGAAGCTTTTTGTAGGGAATAGTTGTTTTTAGTATGCTGATATAAAACGATAAATCATTTAAAAACTGGTTGGTTCACTTTGTGTGGAGGGAAAATTTTCTGGGATTTTTGCGGGGAACGAGGCAGTTTCCGCCAGTATTCTGGCAGTGTTCCGCCATGCCGTAACGGCTGAGAGTTTTATGCCTTGAGAAATCTATAGAGAACGAGAAGTTTTTTGTTTTACGGATGGAATGGTAACGCTGTTTTGCAGTGACATTAAAAAAAGCCCGGGGCTGAGCCGGGCTTTGTTTTTGGGGGGGATGAGGGGGGGCTAGAAGAATTTCACCAGCGGCTTCAGGAAGGGGCGGGCTTCCGACGGGATATCGAATTCCTTTCCTTCCACGAAGTCTTCGAGCAGGTGCAGGCACCACTGGGCGCTGGAGCTGAAGCCGCAGAGCTTCACGGCGGAACAGCCTTCGCTGAACACCAGCTTCTGCACGGCTACGCGGACAGTCTCGCTAGAGCCCAGCAGTCTGGCTTCGGCATGGAAACCGCTTTCATCATAGTTAAGGGAGAGGACTTCTCCATAGCGGGCTATCTTGCCGTTTACGAGAGCCAGGGCGGTCTTGTTGGAGAGCAGGGCGTTGATGGCCGCGCTCTTTCCATTTTCAAGAAGATTTTTGAACATGGGCGCTCCGTTTTCAGAGAGGGGAGGACGTACAGAGGAGAATGTGCGTCTGTTTTTTGGCGCGTCAAGCTCGAACTCTGTATTTTCTGTTGCAGGAAGAATGTCTTCGTGCTTTTCTATTCCTGCCTATAGGCAAGATTTTCACATTCGTCAGGAAACATCAATGAAATATTCCGTCGTCACTCAGAGCTTCGCTCGCAAGCATGCCGAAACTATGCTCGGCCGCTTTACCTGACGCCTTGTGACGGCGGAACTGGATGTTCCCCTGCACCCGGCGCAAGGCTTTTCCATTTGATCTTTCCGCCTTACGCCTGCAAGAGGCTCCCCTCCGCCGTACTGGGCATGGATGCACAGTCTGCGCGTTTCGCGCACAAAACGGCAATATCCCGCAAAACGGACAGTTTTCAGAGTCCTGCGGGAAGTTCTCAAGGAGGAGAACCTTTATGAACGGCAAGAATCCCTTTGCCACTACCGGCGGCATCATCGTCGTCGGCGCCATCATCGGCCTTGCGGCTATCCTGCTGCAGAAACTCGGCAATCCCGCCAACATGGGCATCTGCGTGGCCTGCTTCGAACGCGACATCGCCGGCGGCCTCGGCCTGCATCGCGCAGGCATCGTGCAGTATATCCGCCCCGAGATCATCGGACTCGTGCTCGGCTCTCTCGTTGCGGCCCTGATGTCCGGTGAGTTCCGCCCGCGCGGCGGCTCTTCGCCCCTCGTTCGCTTCATCCTCGGCATGATAGCCGCTATGGGCGCCCTGGTCTTCCTCGGCTGTCCGTGGCGTGCTGTCCTCCGCCTCGCCGGCGGCGACCTCAACGCCGTCCTCGGCATCGCCGGTCTCGTGGCCGGTGTTGGCGTGGGCACCATGTTCTTCAAGCGCGGCTACAGCCTCGGTTCCAGTGTGAAGCAGAGCGCGGCCGCCGGCTGGCTCTTCCCCCTCATCATGGTCGGCCTGCTCGTCATGCTTTTCGCCTTCCCGCAGGTGCAGGGCGAAGGCAAGAGCGGCCTGCTCTTCTACTCCGTGAAGGGCCCCGGCTCCATGCACGCCCCCGTGCTGGCCTCTCTCGGCATCGCCATGCTCATCGGCTTCCTGGCCCAGCGCAGCCGCTTCTGCACCATGGGCGCCATCCGCGACCTCATCCTCTTCCGCTACGCCCACCTTTTCCTCGGCCTGCTGGCCATGCTCGTGGCCGCCTTCGTGGCCAACTATTTCACCGGCTCCTTCAACCTCGGCTTCGAAAAGCAGCCTGTGGCTCATACCGACGGCCTGTGGAACTTCCTCGGCATGATGACTGCCGGCCTTGCCTTCGCCCTTGCCGGCGGCTGCCCCGGACGCCAGCTCTTCATGTCCGGTGAAGGCGACAGCGACGCCGCCACCTTCGCCCTCGGCATGATCGCCGGTGCCGCCATGGCCCACAACTTCGGCACGGCCAGCTCCGGTGCGGGCATCGGCGCCTACGGCATCCACGCCACGCTCATCGGCTTTGCCGTGTGCCTGTTCATCGGCTTCACCAATTCCAAGAAGGCCTAAACTCTGAGGAGATCTCCTATGCTTATCGATACCCGCGGCCTTTCGTGCCCCCAGCCTGTGCTCATGGTCTTCCCGCATCTCGGCGGCTCTGAGCCCATCGACGTGCTCGTGGACAACACCGCCAGCCAGGAAAACGTGAGCCGCGCCGCCCGCAAGCAGGGCTGGAACGTGGAAATGAAGCCCGAAGCTGACGGCATCGTCCGTCTGGAGCTGAGAAAGTAATGTTCAAAAGGCTTGCAGGCTGGCTGAACGGCCTCCGTCGGAACGGCGCAGAAGAACCGAAGGCTGAACTCGGCTTTCTGGTCTTCCAGCATACCGGTGAGGTGATACAGGCCGAACGCGGTCTGCAGGCCGCAGGGGTCAGGGTGGAGGTCAAAGGGCCTCCGCCCGAACTCCGCACCGGCTGCGATATGGTGCTCACCTTCCCCCTCATGAAGGAGCATGCCGTACGCCGTGTGCTGGAAGAGCTCCGCCTCAATCCCCTGAACGTGGTGCCCGTGAGCGCCACCATGCTGGAACCTGTCTCGCTGTTCCGCGTGACTGACTACGGGCAGTGGATCATGGTGCAGGCCGCCAACGTGAAGCTCACCTTCGAGCGGGAGTCCGGCCTCATCGTGAATATCTCCGGCGGCGGATGCCCGGACGTTCCCTATCTTGCAGGACTGCTCGTGGGCAGGAGTCTCGACGATGCTGAAGAGCCGCGCCTCAAGGGGCACACGCTCTGCTCCTACGCTCTGCAGAAGGCCTTTCTCGAAGCCCGTCGGCTGTGGGGAGAGGGAAGAAAGGCGGAGGAGGGCAGGATATGAAGAAAGTTAGATGGCTCATATGCGGCACAGTGCCTGAGGCGGATTTCCCTCTCTGCATGGGGGAATGGCGCGTGGAAGGCGACGTTCTTGTGCCTGAAGAAGTGCTGTTCTGCGGGGAGAGCAGGCTCTCGACTGTTCCGGCTGTCCCTGTGCGGCGCGGCACTCCTGCCCTCGCGGCCTCGGCCATACTCGCTGCGGAAGCGCTTGGGGCTGAGCCCCCGGCAATACTCCTCGTCGGCGACTGCGGCGACTCTAAGGGCAGTTCAGCCCTGTACGAATTTCTTGAAAAGTGGCTGGTCTTGCCCGGCTCTGACAGTTTGCAAGGTCTAACTTTTCACTATCTTTTTCCCAGTGTGGACGGCCATAACCGCATACTCATGGCCTTGGATGCACGTTCTGCTCCCCGGCCGCTCCTCATTGCCGACGCGGGCTTCATGTACGCCGCCAAGATGAGCGGATACGCGGCCCGCTGGGACATTTTCACCCCCGACGCGGGCGAGCTGGCCTTCCTTGCGGACGAGAAGGCGCCGCATCCCTTCTACACACGCGGTTTCCTGCTCGCCGAAGGGCGCGAAGCCCCTGAACTGGCCCGCCTTGCCCATGAACATGGCGACAGTGCGCGCTTCCTGCTGGTCAAGGGAAGCCGCGACCTCGTGGTGGAAGAGGGCAGAGTGGTGGCGCAGACGGACAGCCCCTGCCTGCCGTATATGGAACCCATAGGCGGCACCGGCGACCTTGTCACCGGCCTGCTTACGGCCTATGCTCTGAACGGAAGAGTTCCGCGCGAAGCCTGCCTCGCCGCCGCTCAGGCCGCACGCTTCACCGGCGAGGCCGCCTGCCCCACGCCGGCGACGGCTGTGGCCGAACTTATGCCCTTCATTGGCGAAGGCATTCGCCGCAACAGCGATAAGGAATCGATATCATGAATGGAATAATGCTCGACTGCCGCGGCATGGCCTGCCCCCAGCCTGTGATAAAGACCCGTGAAGCCCTGGAGCAGAAGCCTGCTTCCCTCACTGTGCTGGTGGACAATGCCCCTGCTTCTGAAAACGTGCGCCGCCTGCTGGAGAAAAGCGGGTACGGCCCTGTGAACGTGGAACAGCGCGAAGCCTCGTTCTGGGCTGTGGAAGCCTCTGCCGCCTGCGCGGCCTGCGCTGAGGCCGAGGCCGTCATCGAAGCGGCTGGTGAGCGCACGAGCCGCACGCTGGTCTTCCTCAGCACCGAAACTCTCGGTCATGGAAGCGATGAACTGGGCGCGAAGCTCATGGCCAATTTCCTTCTCACTCTGCCGGAAATGGGAGCGAACCTCTGGCGCGTGGTCATGGTGAACGGCGGCGTGAAGCTGGCCTCCCAGCCCGGACGCGCCCTCGAGGCCCTGAAAAAGCTGGAAGAGAAGGGCGTGAGCCTGCTGGTATGCGGCACCTGCCTTGAATATTTCGGCCTGCTCGAACAGAAGCAGGTCGGCGAGACCACCAATATGCTGGACATCGTGACCAGCCTCGACCTTGCTGACAAGGTCATACGCCCCTAGGAGAGACCATGGCGGATTTCTGTCTCATGGATAAGACGCGCGGCGCTGGCTGAGCGGCGAAGACAGCTCCAGAGTTGCTGGAGCAGATACTTGCCGATATCCCCGTTCCGCCGGACCCGGAAGGCCGCATAGTGCATGGCTTCTCGAACAATGAGGACGCCGTGCTGGTGAAGTCTCCGCCTGCGGGCATGGTGCTGGTGCAGACCGTGGACATCCTTGGAGCCATCGGCAACGATGCGCGGCGCTTCGGCCAGACGGCCGCGGCCAACGCGCTTTCCGACGTATACGCCATGGGCGGCATCCCGTGGTCGGTGATGAACATTGCCGCGTTCCCTTCGCCTGAAAAGCCGGAGGATGCCCCCATCTCCGTGCTGGGCGAGATCATTCGCGGCGCGATGGAGAAAGTTGCGGAGGCCGGAGCCGTCCTTGCCGGCGGGCATACGCTGGACGACGAGTTCATCAAGTTCGGCCTTGCCGTCACCGGCGCTGTCGATCCGGAACGAGCGACGCGCAACGATGCCCTCGTTCCCGGCGACGTCCTCATCCTCACCAAGCCCTTGGGTACAGGCATACTTGCCACGGCCATCAAAGCGAAGTGGCCGGGCTTCGAGGATGCCGAGGAAGAGCTGTACCGCTGGACGACGCGTCTCCACGCCCGCGGGGCGGAAGTCATCCGCGCCATGGGGCTGAAGGCCGCTACGGACATCACAGGCTTCGGCCTTGCCGGACATGTGCTGGAAATGGCGCGCGGCTCGAACGTTTCCGTGGAGCTGGAGACTGCGGCCCTGCCCTTCATGGAGCAGGCTGAGGAACTGGCTTCCTTCGGGCTCATCCCGGCTGGCACTTATCGCAACCGCGAGCATTGTTCCTGCCGTACCACTATCTCGGAGAGTGCTGAGGAGTTGCGCTCATTGCTGACCTTCGATGCCCAGACCTCCGGCGGACTTCTGCTGGCAGTTCCGCAGGAGAGTGTGCAGGAGGCCTGTGAACGCCTCGGCGCGCTGGGTGAGCCTGCCCATGTGGTGGGTCGGGTCATCCCCTTGCGGGAAAAGAAGGAACAGCTCATCATCCTGTAACATCAGTTTGCCGAACAAGAAGGGCGCGAAGATGTGCATAACTAGCATCTTCGCGCCCTTTCTGTTTCCAGCGAGACTGGAACCGGGGTGGACAGGTCTTTTTTCAGCATAACCTTGCCCTTAAGGGAAAGGTTGGAGGAAAAATGAGCAGAGGAGCGCATACTTGAGCCAGAGAAAAGTTTTTTGGATATAATCCATTGAAATATTATGGTATTATCGTCGGTTGGGCGCGGTATGATCCAGGCGGGCCTCTCTCTGCGTGGCGAGGTGCCTGAAAAAGAGGGCAGGGCCGAAGGGGGGGCATGGGCGAGCGGGAACTGCTCTTGCTGTATAATTATGTGATATATAATGAATTTAAAAGATGTACGCTTTTTTCTGCCTATGGGGGCTTTTCTGCCGTTCTCTATTGACTCTTCCCTAGAGGTACAGGATACTATGAGCCTATTCTCATAAGGAAGTCCTGCGGCCTTTCGAGGGCGGGCCTTCTGAAAACGCGTCGGAGAATCTATGACTAATTTTGCTGACCAGGCCATAGGCCTCATCGAAACCGTCGGCATGG
>JAZQMJ010000287.1:0-3540 GCA_045543435.1 Mailhella sp. | reverse complement strand
AGCGTGCACGCTTTCAGGTCATGGAGCGGCACAGCCTCCTCGGCGGTTCGCTGTCCTGCGTGCTTGCACGCTGTCTGTAGCCTCCCTTTTCTCCGGTTACCCAAAAGAAAACGCCGCTGTTCACTTCGAAACAACGGCGTTTTCTTCTTTTTTAGAGATATCGAATCAGCGCTGGGGCAGTTCCATGGAGGCCCCGGCCTCGACGGCAGGCGAGGGAACTTCAGGCTCGGCGTCCTGTTCCTGAGGGATGCCCATCATCGCGCCGAGCTGGCCCTTGAAGATGATCTTCGTAGCGGTGGCGTCGGCAAGTTCGCCGAGATCCATCAGCTTTTCGAGGAATTCCAGGATCTCGCCGCGGCGTTCTTCCACGGACCACTTGAAGTCCTCGGCGAGGTCGCCGGAGCTCAGGTATTCTTCCAGTTCAGCGATATATCGGGCATTGAGCATGGCCATGCGTTCTTCTCCGTTCGTTATGCCTTTGCGGCGTTTCGTCTATCATGCGGTGTCCGCCGCTCTTCCTTATCAGATATCATGCCTTTTGGAAAGCAGGAGGCTCTCCTTCTCGGCCTGCAGGGCCAGAGCTACCATCACAGGGCCTGCGATGACCCCCACAGGTCCGAAGACGGCAATACTGCATATGATGGAAAGCAGGAGCACTATCATGGAAGCTTCTATGCCAGTGCTGAGGAAATAAGGGCGAAGGAGATTGTCGGCCCCTGTCACGATGATGCTACCCCACGCAACGAGCATGAGAGCCGAAGCCAGCGAATCCACAGCCCAGAGATAGACCGCGCAGGGAATCCACACAAGAGCTGTCCCTGCCAGAGGTATGACAGCGGCAAACACGGCCAGAAGCCCCCAGAAAGCAGGATCGGGCACCCCGAGGAGGCCCAGGCCTATTCCCGTGAGAGTCCCCTGTATGATGGGAACGAAGACGATGCCGATGAACACGGAGCGGCTGGCGGCATGCAGTACCCTTCCGAAGCGGTCTATCATAGCGTCGTACCCCGGCAGGGCGAGCAGTATCAGCCCACGGATAGCTGGGACATAGACCACGATGAGGCAGGTGAACACGGCATAAAGGCAGAGAGCCCAGACCATGTTCATGGTATCGCCGGCAAGGCCTATGCCGCTCGACAGCACCTTGCGTACGATGCTGTCGCCAATGCTGGTGAGATTGTCCTGAAACTTGTTGATATACAGGGCGGCCTCAGGAACATATTTTATCAGGAAGATCTGCGTCTCTCTGAGGTAATAGGCAATGGAATCCGGTATGGGATGCCCGGCCTGCCACCAGCCTGCAACGCGGCTCGCCCCTTCCATAGCCTGGGGCACTACCATGACCGTGACTATGGTGATGGGCGTAGCCAGACAGCCTACGAGACCTAGGGAGAAGCAGGAGACTGCGGCAGTCTTGCCCATGCGTGCCCGAAGCCAGCGATAGACAGGAAGCGTGAGTGCCGCCGTCACGGCCGCAATGAATACCGCCGTGGGGTACGGCGAAAGCAGTGTTCCCCATAGGATGATAGCCAAAAAGGCAAGTAAACGCGCCATGTTTCCTCCGTCCTGCCTCTCGCGGCGCAGCGGCGGCAACGCCGACATGCTGAGGCCGAAACAGTTTAATAAGGAAGTCTCGCAGTGTCCAGCCTGCAGCCGTAAAAAAGCTCAAAACCTACTGGTTGAATAAACAAACGACTTGCCTTTTCATATGTATTGAGGCTAAAAGAAAAAAGGTGCCAGCTAGTTGCGCCAGAACTTTCAACAGCGAAGCGACTATATGAAAAATCTTACGAAAAAAGAAGCGTTGCTTCAGGCCGCTAAAGAACTCTTCGGCGAATACGGCTTCGCCGAAACCACGTTCAAAAAGATTTCCGACCGGGCCGGTGTTGCCCTCGGTCTGCTCACCCATCACTACGGCAATAAGGAAAAGCTTTTCTTTGCCGCAGGCATGGACGTACTTGAAAACTTCATCAGCGTCCTCCAGCAGGCCACTTCCGAAGCGAAAGACGGCCGTGAGGGCGTTCTGAATTTCTGCCGCAGCTACCTTGCCTTCTCCATCGACCCGGACACCCACTGGCTCGTCCTCGTCCGCTGTTCCCCCTACAGCGACATGAAGACCAGTGAAGACCGCGACGTCATGCTCCGCAAGTTCGAAGAAGTGCATCACCTCCTCGAGGTACAGCTCCAGCGCGGCATCGACGACGGGACCATCGTTCCCCTCATCAGTCCTGCCAGCACCGCCCAGGTCATCACCGGCCTCATGGTCGGCGCCAATCGTACCCGTGTGCTGACCCCTTACACTTTCGGTTCCTCTCAGGATTTCTATACCGAGACCCTCTCCTTCGTGGAAAGGGCCATCGCCGCCCGGAGCTGACGTGGAATCCCTCGTCACAGCGGCCGTCCTCGGTCTGGTAGAAGGCCTCACGGAATTCCTGCCCATCTCCTCTTCCGGCCATCTGGTCATCGCGTCCAGCCTGCTGGGATTCGAGGGGCCCCGTTCTGCCACTTTCGGCGTCGTCATACAGGTCGGCGCCATGCTTGCCGTCCTCACTCTGTACTGGCGGCGCTTCTTCGGCCTGCTCCGCCCACAGACCGGCACCAGCTTTTCGGGGCTGCATGGCATCCTTCTGCTCATCCTGACCACTCTGCCCGGCGCCCTGCTCGGCCTTCTTCTGCACGGCTTCATCAAAACGCTGTTCACCCCGGTGACTGTTGCCGCGGCCCTTGTCGTGGGCGGCGTCCTCATGCTCGTCATCGAAAAGGTCATGGCTGAATGCCAGAACGACATGCCTACGGCCAGCCTGGACCAGCTCACCCTGAAGCAGGCTTTCGGCATAGGCTGTTTCCAGAGCCTTGCCCTGTGGCCTGGCTTTTCACGTTCTGCCTCCACCATCATGGGCGGCATGATACTCGGTGTGCGCCGCGAAACGGCGGCCGAATACTCCTTCGTGGCCGCCGTGCCCATCATTCTCGGTGCGGCCGGGTACGATCTGCTCAAATCTCTCTCGCTCTTCACCATGGACGACATCCCCTTTTTCCTCATGGGTTCAGGCGTAGCCTTCTTCTCCGCCATCGTGGCCATGCGTACCTTCATTGCCCTGCTCAAGCATAACACGCTGAAACCTTTCGCCATCTACAGATTTATCATTGCGGCCCCCGTGTACTGGTTCATGGCTTCCTGAAAAATTTTGTAAAAAGCGAAAAAAACACTTGCCAATCCCTCTGTTTTTTTATAATCACATTCCTGCGCCGGACATCACCAGCGCCACAATGGCAAGGTAGCTCAGTTGGTCAGAGCATGCGGTTCATACCCGCAGTGTCGAGAGTTCAAATCTCCCCCTTGCTACCAGAAATATAAAAAGTCCAAGTCGCAAACTTGGACTTTTTTTTGTGCTTTTCCCGGTGTATGCTCATCATGTACCACGGCACTTCTGTTGCGCCTTTCTTATATCCATCGGAGTTCTCATGGCTTCCCCTGCCCGCCCTCACCGCATCCAAGTCTTCGGCCATAAAAATCCCGATACCGACTCCGTCATCGGA
>JAZQMJ010000286.1:0-1519 GCA_045543435.1 Mailhella sp. | reverse complement strand
CCGGCGGCGAGGGCGCGGAGCGTTTCCGAGTCCGGCTCAATGCCGTAGGGCAGGCGCGTGAGCAGGCAGGGGCGCGGCTTCTGCTCCGGCCTTTCCATGCCGGAGAGAGCGGCGAGGCGGTAGATGTCTGCCTTGCTGAGCCCGGCCTGAGCCAGCGGGGAGCGGATGCCGAGTTCCTTTGCGGCCTGAGTGCCGGGGCGATAGGCGAGGGCGTCGGAAGCATTGGTGCCGTCGCAGAGCGGCAGTGGCGAGGCTTCCCGCAGGCGGCTGAATATCTCGCGCTTGCATTCGTAACAGCGGCGTTTGTCGTTCCTTGCCACGAGGGGCAGGGAGAGGGTATCAACGCCGACTTTCGTAAGGGGAAATCCGTTCCTTCGCGCCCAGCCTTCCCCGTATTCTTCTTCGTCCGGCGGGACTTGCGGCCCGACAGCCATGAGCAGATGCGCCTCGAAGCCGAGGAGCTTCGCCGCATGGGCGAGGAAGCGGCTGTCCATGCCGCCGGAATAGGCGAGGGCGAAGCGTCCGCGTCCTCCCCCCGTCCCGCCGAGCGCGATGCCCGAGAGCGCGGCTTCGAGGGCCGCGAGTTCGGAGCGCATATCGGCGGGAAGGGCGGGCATGGGAACTCCGTCAGTCGTGGTCGCCAGGGCCGAAGGCGAAGAGCGCGCCGTTGGGCGCCCCTTCGAAGACCTTGGTGCCGTAGGCTATGGCGCGCTTTTCCACACGCATGGCAGGCCAGGGGCCGAATTCCGCGCCAAGAGCTTTGAGCAGGGCCATGGCCGTGGGGGTCATGGTCTCTCCCTGAGCCGGGAAGGGGCGCACGGGCACTCCTTCCATGAGTTCGAGCACGGCGGGAGCAGGCACGGGGATGATGCCGTGGGCGCAGTGCACATGGCCGTCGGCCACGGGGAGCGGGCTCACGACGAAGTGGGCCGGGGCGAGCATGGCGAAGAGTTCGCAGGCCATGCAGATGTCGAGTATGCTGTCCAGCGCGCCGACTTCGTGGAAATGCACGTCTTCCGGCTTTTTGCCATGCACGGCGGCTTCGGCGCGGGCAAGCAGGGTGAAGGTGGCGGCGGAAAGCTCCCTGCCGCGTTCGGAAAGGCCGCTTTTCTCGATGATGCCGAGGATGTCGCGCAGGGTGCGGTGTTCGTGCTGATGAGGCAGGTCAACGCGGGCATGCCAGCCGCCGATGTGGTTGACCTCGCGGCGCACGAGCTCCACGCTTCCGGCGAGTTCGGGCATGAGGGAAGCGAGGCGGGCCTCGAAGTCCTCGGCGGATATCTCCGTCATGCGCATGAGGCCGGCGAGCATGATGTCGCCGGAAAGGCCGGAGTGGGCGCGTATGGTCAGGATATTGCCGTGGCGGTGGGCCTGGCTGTGGTGGCAGTGCCCGTGTGCGTGATGATGCCCGTGCGCATGGTGGCCATGCTCATGGCTATGGTGTTCGTGGTGATGTTCTCTGCTCATAGGGCGTTCACTACTCTTGCCGCGGCGCAGGCCGCGCCGTAGCCGTTGTCGA
>JAZQMJ010000285.1:0-2290 GCA_045543435.1 Mailhella sp. | reverse complement strand
ATCGTAGCCATGTCGTTCTGTGAGCCAAGGAGGTGAAAAATGATGTTGTCTTCCTAAGCCCGCTTGGCCTCCGACTTCCATCAGCTACGGCCCGGACCTCGACCCCGTACTCATGCAGATGAGCGCGCTCATCGAGAAGCGCGGACTGCTCACCGACCGCTACCCCGCCCGCTGGACCGCCGTGAAGCTCCTTGAAGGCGACAGCGCCGTGCGCGCCCAGGTGGAAGACCTCGACGCCGACGCCGCCAAGCAGATGGCCGCCCTGCGCGCCGAACTCACGGCCCACCTTTCCGCCACGCACGACACCACGCCCGACGCCGTCATCTCCGACTACCGCTACGGCTTCATCAACGGCGTGCTCAAGGACGGCGTCATCCGCAAGGACAACACCCGTTCCCGCCTCGCCATCTCCGACGCCATCGACAAGGTGCTCACCCACATGCTTCTCGGCCCGGCCTGCATGCTCGGCGTGCTGTACTTCATGTTCTGGGCCACCTTCGAGCTCGGCGCCTACCCGCAGGGCTGGATAGAAGACTTCTTCGGCTTCCTCGGCGAGATGCTGGCCGTGGCCCTGCCGGACGGCATGCTGCAGTCCCTCATCGTGGACGGCGTCATCGGCGGCGTGGGCGGCGTGCTCAGCTTCGTGCCGCTCATCATGATCATGTTCGTCTTCGTCTCCTTCCTCGAAGACTCCGGCTATATGGCGCGCATGGCCTATATGCTGGACCGCGTGATGCGCCTCTTCGGCCTGCACGGCTCCTCGGTTATGCCCTTCATCATCGCTGGCGGCATTGCCGGCGGCTGCGCCATCCCGGGCGTCATCGCCACGCGCACCATGCGTTCCGAGAAGGAAAAGATGGCCACCATGCTCACCCTGCCGCTCATGAACTGCGGCGCGAAGATACCGGTGTTCCTCATGCTCACCGCCGCCTTCTTCGCCGAGAACCAGGCCGCCATCATGTTCTGCATCACGCTTTCCGGCTGGGGCGCGGCGCTCATCGCGGCCCGCATCCTGCGCTCCACCGTGCTCCGCGGCGAATCCACCCCCTTCGTCATGGAACTGCCTCCCTACCGCCTGCCCACCCTGCGCAGCGTGGTGATGCATACCTGGGAACGCGGCTGGATGTACATCAAGAAGGCAGGCACTGTCATCCTCACCATCTCCGTGGTGCTCTGGGCCGCCCTCACCTTCCCCACCCTTTCCGCTGAGAAGGCCGCTCCCTTCGAACAGAAGATAGCCTCCTTCGAGACCCAGCTCGAACCTCTCGACGCCAAGATAGCCGAACTCAAGGCCCAGCTCGAAAAGACTGCCGATGCCGGCAAGCCCGCCCTGCAGGCCAGCCTCGACGCCGTCTCCGCCCAGGCCGACGAACTGAACGCCCAGAAGGAAAAGGCCGAATTCGAGCTCGCCTCGGAAGAGACCCGCAACACCTTCGGCGGCCGCTTCGGCCTCTTCGTGGAACCCTTCTTCGCCCCCCTCGGCTTCGACTGGCGCACCGACGTGGCCCTGCTGGCCGGCGTGGCCGCCAAGGAAGCAGTGCTCTCCACCATGGGCACGGCCTACTCCATCGGCGAAGTCGACCCTGAAGAAGCCGAATCCCTCGGCGAACGCCTCGCCTCCGATCCGGGCTGGAGCAAGACCACGGCCCTCGCCCTCATGCTCTTCGTGCTCATCTACTCGCCCTGCTTCGTCACCCTCGTGGTGCTCAAGAACGAGGCCGGCGGCTGGCGCTGGCTCTTCTTCAGCATGATCTTCAACACGGCCCTCGCCTACGGCATAGCCTACATCGGCACGCTGGTCGGCCGCGTGCTCTGGGGCTAAAAAACACCGAATAAAACGAAAGACCTCCGGGAAACCGGGGGTCTTCTTTTTTTCTTTTTTCTTTTTTGGGGGGAAATGATTTCCCCCAAGCCCCCTCGTTTCGCGGCGCGTCCTAGCGGACGCCCCGCGCCAGCGCATCCGCACCTTCGGCGCGGAAAAGAGGAGAGAAAGAGTATGCCGAGCCCGAATCTCCCCTGCGAGACAGGCGGCGTGCTTCCCGAAGGAAGATAACTCGCTCAGCAGTCCGTCGCAGTGCGATGCTTTAGGTCGGAGGGCCGACGAAGGCGTGCCCGACAGCCGAGCCGCAGTGAGCGGGGCGAAAGGGCCGAAGGCCCGAAAAGCCCCAGCGAACAAGGGCGGCGTCATCTGGTGGTCAATAGCCAAGTGAAGCGACAAAGCCGCCAGAAGGGCGAATGCCCGGGCGGCTTCGAGCGAACGGCATTTCAGGATGCCTTTCTTCCTCACCCG
>JAZQMJ010000284.1:0-5818 GCA_045543435.1 Mailhella sp. | reverse complement strand
CGAGCATATGGCTTCCGGAATTTTGAAAACTACCGCTTGCGTGTCCGCGTCCTCTGCGGATAGGCTGGTGAAAACCTCATCGGAATGGCCTCCCCAAAATCCTTTGCCCCCGTTTTTGAAGTAGAGCCGGTATTTGCCGAAGCTGAGTAGCTTAGTTTTACCATCAAGCGATAGCTCATGCGCCAGAGCTTGCTGCCGTTCGGCGGAACGTAGAGGAAAAGCCCCTCGCCGTCGAAATACTTGCGCGGCGGGCTGGCGGGTTTCACGTTGCGGATAAAGGTATGCGTGAGAGACATTTGGGGTACTCCTTGATTTTTGGACTTTCTTGGATCAAAGGATACCCACGCGGACAAAAAGCTCTTATTTAATAACCGGTTATTCCTGTGGGTATCGGAATATGCATAGCACATCCATACCCACAAATATACCTACAAAAAAGATGGATGCAAACGGACGAGGCTGGATTTTGGGGAACTGGATTAAACGACTTAAATGAAGAACGCCAAGACGTTATGGATCTTGGCGTTCTTCATTGTCTGTAAATTTGGCGTCCCCAAGGGGATTTGAACCCCTGTTGACGGCGTGAAAGGCCGCTGTCCTGGGCCGGCTAGACGATGGGGACGCATCGCGTGTTGTGTTATTGCCAGAATCCGGCATCGTCGTCAAGCGTTTTTTCGCTGTCGGCGCGCTTTTTCTTTTCTTTGCCGGCTTTTTCGTATTCTTCCCAGCTCTGCGGGTCTTTCCTCTGCCACACGCCTTCGTCGAACATCATGCGCTCGATGACGGCCGCGGCTTTCTCCAGACCAGAACCGGTGAGCGCGGAAACAGGGATGGCGTCCGGCCTGTCGAGCAGGAGGGATACGCGTTCGCCTGCGGGCACGGCATCCCACTTGTTCATGAGGGTGATGCGCGGCACGCTCTGCAGTTCCATCTCTGCAAGGATGCGCTCCACGGACTCCATCTGCTGGTCGCGCTCAGGATGCGAGGCATCCACCACATGGATGAGCAGGTCGGCGGCTTCCAGCTCTTCCAGCGTGGCGCGGAAGGCTTCGGTCAGCTCCTTGGGCAGGGAGCGGATGAATCCCACGGTATCGGCCAGCACCAGCTCGCGTTCCTTAGGGAAGCGCAGGCGGCGCGTGGTGGGGTCGAGCGTGGCAAAAAGCTTGTTCTCGGGGAGGACGTCGGCCTTGGTGAGCGTGTTGAGCAGGGTCGACTTACCTGCGTTGGTGTAGCCCACCAGAGCGGCCAGCGGCAGGCCCTGACGCGCCCTCCTCGCCCGCGTGTGGAAGCGCTGACGGCGAAGTTCGTCGAGATCCTTGCGGATGCGCGTGATGCGTTCGCGGATGCGGCGGCGGTCCAGTTCCAGCTTGGTCTCGCCTCGGCCCTTGTTGCCGAAGATGCCGCCGGCAAGGCGGTCCAGCGAGCGGTCGCGCCCGGAAAGACGCGGCAGGGAATACTGGAGCTGGGCCATCTCCACCTGCAGTTTGCCGGCCTTGGTCACGGCATGCTTGGCGAAGATGTCGAGGATGAGCTGGGTGCGGTCCATGACCTTGCGCTCGGTCAGCTCGGAAAGGCTGTTGAGCTGGGCAGGGCTGAGTTCGCCGTCGAAGATGATGAGCGAAGCCTGCCCCTGCAAGGCAAGCACTTCCAGTTCCGCCAGCTTGGCGCGGCCGAGGATGTGGCGCGGGTGTATGGTGGACACGCGCTGTATCATGGTGCCGGTCACGTTGACCCCGGCGGTGCGGGCCAGTTCGGCCAGCTCCGCAAGGTGGCGTTCCTGCACGGGGCGCGGGTCGAGAGCCACGGAGACCAGCACGGCGCGCACGGCGCTGGCGTCGGAGCCCGTGCTCACGGCGTCATCGACCACGCGGCCGAATTCCTGCTCCAGATGTTCGGCCTGCTCGGTGAAGTTTATCTCCACGCGATCCCACGGCATGAGTTCGCCAGCCGTATAGCCGGAATCCTCCTTGCCGGGTTCTGGCGGCATGAGGTGGGCGTTCTGGAACTGCATGGGCTGGCCCCATTCGTCCACCGTGAGCACGCTGATGGAGTCGAGGCGCAGGAAGAGCAGGTCCATGAGGTCTTCGCGGGAAAGGCCTTCGGGCGAGAGATGCGTGTGGATGAGGCGCAGACCGCGCAGACGCCCCGCACCCGTACGGGCATGAGGGAGCTGGGGGATCATGATGGACGAGGTATCGCCCACAATGACCATGCTCACGCGGCCCTGCCTGTCGATAACGAGGCCTATCTGGCGCGAGATGAGGCGGGAAAGCGCGGCCAGCTCATGCGCCTGTTCCGGGCTGTAGCCGCCCGCAACGGGATAACGGCGCTGACCGAGGCGGGTCAGGGCTTTCATTTCGCTGGGCTTGAGGCCAGCGGTGTTTCCTTCGACGTGCGCGGCTATGGCGGGCCTCCTAGCTGGGCATGCCGGGCTCTATCTCGCCCAGCGGTTTCTGCAGGCTGTACCAGAACTTGAAAGCGGCTTCCCATTCACGGAAAGGCACTATGCTCTCGTCGCGGGGCGCGCCGGGAGGCAGGGCATTGCCCTTGATGTCTATCTCGCTGTTGGCGAGTTCCTGCACCCAGGCGTTGAACCAGTCCAGCTCGCGGCGGAAGCCCATGTCGGCGGAAAGGGAGACCAGCTGTTCGTTGAAGGCTTCCGAGCCGGGCTCGAGGCCGGAACGGCGGCCGAGGTTGGCGAACACGGCATCGCGGGAAGCTTCCATGGTGATGAGCTTCTCCTGCAGGGCGTCGAGGATATCCGCGAGGTCGGCCTCTTCGGCGCGGGAACGCTCGATGGAATCAGCGGGCACGCGGATGACGGCATCCTGAGAATCTTCGTCCTGCACGCCTTCAGGGTCGTCGGCAAAGTAGAAGCGGAGCCAGTGCTCGTAGCGCATGGCTTCGAGGAATATTTCAGAAAAAGATGCGGGCATGGGAACTCCTCACGGCATCATGTCATTGATGTAACAGCCCTAGTTCTAAATCCGCAGGCGCAGAAGTCAAGGGAGAATGGCAGAACCGGAACAGTGCATACGAAGAAAGGCCGCCCCTCTTCGGAACGGCCTTTCGATATCTTGCGGGCCGAAGCCCGGTGGAGGTCTTACATGACGCCCTGTTCGATCATGCTGTCGGCCACCTTGCGGAAGCCGGCGATGTTGCCGCCCATGACGTAGTTGCCAGGCTTGCCGAATTCTTCAGCGGTGTCGTGGGCCGCCTTGAAGATGCCGGCCATGATACCCTTGAGCTTGCCGTCCACTTCGTCGAAGGTCCAGGAGGTCATACCGGCGTTCTGTTCCATTTCGAGCTGGCTGGTGGCCACGCCGCCGGCGTTGGCGCACTTGGCAGGGCCGTAGCAGATGCCGGCATCGAGGAAGGCCTTGGTGGCGTCGAGGGTGGAAGGCATGTTCGCGCCTTCGCTGACGAGGAGGCAGCCCTTGGAGAGCAGGTTCTTGGCGTCGGCAAGGGAGACTTCATTCTGGGTAGCGCTGGGGAAGGCCAGCTGGGCGCCCACGTTCCACACGGGATGTTCGCCGGCGGGGTAGTCGGCCACGGAAACGTACTGGGCGTCCTTGCAGAGTTCGGCGTAGCGGGTGAGGGAGGCGCGTTCCTGCTCCTTGACCTGCTTCAGCACTTCGAGGTCGATGCCGCCAGGCTGGTAGATGCAGCCCTTGGAGTCGGACACGGTGACGGGCTTGGCGCCGAGTTCGTACAGCTTCTGGATGGTGTAGATAGCCACGTTGCCGGAACCGGACACAGCGGCGGTCTTGCCTTCGATGTCCTGGCCGACGGCCTTGAGCATGTTCTCAGCGAAATACACGTTGCCGAAGCCGGTGGCTTCCTTGCGGGCGAGGGAGCCGCCCCACTTGAGGCCCTTGCCGGTGAACACGCCTTCGTAGCGGCTGGTGAGGCGCTTGTACTGGCCGTACATGTAGCCGATCTCGCGGGCGCCGACGCCGATGTCGCCGGCGGGCACGTCCACGAGAGCGCCGATGTAGCGGGTGAGCTCGGTCATGAAAGCCTGGCAGAAACGCATGACTTCAGCGTCGGACTTGCCCTTGGGGTCGAAGTCCGCGCCGCCCTTGGCACCGCCGATGGGCAGGCCGGTGAGGCTGTTCTTGAAGATCTGCTCGAAGCCGAGGAACTTCAGGATGCCCTGGTTCACGCTGGGATGGAAGCGGATGCCGCCCTTGTACGGGCCGATGGCGGAGTTGTACTGAACGCGGTAGCCGTTGTTCACCTGCACCTTGTTGTTATCATCGGTCCAGGCCACGCGGAATTCCACGATGCGTTCGGGCACCACGATGCGTTCGAGGATGCCGTTCTCTTCGTACTTGGATTCCTTGGCGAAGAGAGGCTGAAGGGAGAAAAGCACTTCTTCCACAGCCTGGAGGAATTCGGGCTGATAGGCATACTTGGCACGAAGGCCGTCCATAACGCGCTGCACATAGCTCATGTTCCGCTCCTTGGAGGAAGGGGCTGGTAGCCCCTGATGTTTTCGAGTTCAAGCCGCAATGTTACATTTTTGTAAACAAAAGCGACGCGTTCATTCTTAACGTCTTTGGATTATCCCCATTTCAGCGGAGAATCAACTGTTTTGACCAACAAAATTGATAAAACTTTAAAGAACAAACCCGCCGGAACGGATCCCAGCGGGCTTATTATTACATTTTTGTCAATACAGGGCAGAATCGCCTGCCGTGAGGAGCGTTTCCTACGCCTTCTTATGCAGGCGGATGGCGTAATCGAGGAGAGTCTCGAGCAGTTCGATGAAGCTCATGCCTTCGGCGGCGGCTTCCTTGGGGATGAGGCTGGCGGAAGTCATGCCGGGGAGCGTATTGGTCTCGAGGGCGAAGATCTCGCCGTCTTCGCGCAGGCGGAAATCGGTGCGGCTGTAGCCCGCAAGGCCGAGGCAGCGGTGGGCGGCCACAGCGGCGGCCTGCACGCGGGCGGTCACTTCTTCGGGAAGCGGCGCGGGGCATATCTCGGCCGCGCCGTCGGCGGCGTATTTGTCGTGGAAGTCGAAGAACTCACGCTTGGGCACGATGAGCACGGGAGGCAGGGCCTTCTCCTCGCCGGGCATGCCGAGCACGCCGCAGGTCAGCTCCTGACCGGTGATGAGCGGTTCGATAAGCACTTCCTGGCGATGTTCGAACAGGGTATCCAGGGCTTCCTTCAGCTCGGCTTCATCGGTCACGCGGAAAAGGTCGATGCTGGAACCGCCGGTATTGGACTTCACGAAGAGCGGGAAGGGCATGGAAGGCTTCCAGTCTTCAGCGGGACGGGTGGGCAGGAACTCCCAGTCGGCGGTCTGCACGCCGGCACGGCGGTACAGGGTCTTGGTGGCGGCCTTGTTCAGCGCAAGGAAGGAGCCCACGGGGCCCGCGCCCTGATAGGGGCATCCGGCGTGTTCGAGAAGGGCCTGCACGAGGCCGTCCTCGCCGGGCTGGCCGTGCAGGTTCAAGAAGGCCACGTCGTGCTGGCCGGCCAGAACCATGAGCCTGTCGAAGCCGTCGGAAAGGTCGAAGAGGGTCACGGCGTGGCCGCGTTCGGAAAGGGTCTTGGCCACGGAGGCCGCACCCTTGAGGGATATCTCACGCTCGGTGGACCAGCCGCCGGCAACGAGGAGTATGCGCATAGCTTCCATCAAAAAGCTCCTATGTTATCGAAAAATGCCTTTTCTACAGACTTGGTTCGGTTCAAATATCCAGTGATGCGCGCCTTGCGCTCGTCGTCTATGCCGTAGCGCACCATGAGGTCGTTGAAACGCTCGTCCAGCGTGACGAATTCCGTATGGCGCACGCGCTTGTCGGCATAG
>JAZQMJ010000283.1:0-29600 GCA_045543435.1 Mailhella sp. | reverse complement strand
GCTTCAACTGGAAAGCCGTCGGAGCTTACCATTCTCCCTCTCCTCATAGGCAGCGGCTCTACGCACAGAAGATCGCTCGCCATCTCCACAAACTTAGAAAGGAAAACTCATGAAAAGAAGTCTCGTCTGCATACTTCTGACGGGCGGCTTCATGCTTCCCGCTTTGTATGCTCAGGCAGTACCCACGCCCAGTAAAGTTCCTCTCCATGCGGCAATCAAGGAGGTCGTTCATCCTGGATGGGTATTCGTCATCCCCGACAAAACTAAAGCACAGACTATGGTTACGTTTCCTTCCGAAGAATCCTACTGGCGTCACGCTGTTGATAAGGCCGCCAGCGAGGCCGGTTGCCGTGCCGAGTTCTTCGACAAAAGAAAGTGTGTCCATATCCTCACGCTGGAGCTGAAAAAGAAATCCCCTGCGGCAGAAGCGAGTAAGAAAGCTCCTGAAAGCACTCCTCCCACAGCTTCTGCCCCTCCCTCTGTTCCAGAGCTGAAGCAGGCCACGCCTCCTGTCCAGACTCAGGAACAGGTCAAAATATCTCCTCCTGTACCTGAAGTCCTTCATTGGAATCTCCATGAAGGAAGTCTGCGCCATCAGCTTCAGAGCTGGGCAAAAAAGGCTGGCTATCAGGTAATCTGGAACACTTCCTCAGACCTTGAGATGCAGGCATTCACGGAATTCTCTGGTTCGTTCGCCGAGGCTGTGACCCAGCTTTTTGACGGACTCCGCAGGGAGGGCTTCCCGTTCTACGTCACGCTTTACTCCAACAAGGTTCTGGAGGTGACGGAATGAAGATTGCCCAATGCACAGCCTGCGCTCTCGCGGCGTTCATGCTCGGCGGATGTGCTATCAAGGATGGGAGTTTTCCGACTGCCGAACAGATCGACCAGCAGAAAAATGGTCTGCGAGAGCTGACCGCATCGAAAACCGTCAGCATCCTTGACCGCCCCTACCTCGGTGCAAAGAAGATCGAGCAGAAAAGTGAGGCCGTATCGCCTGTTCTAAGCCGTTTCGTTACGCTCAAACAGCGCGGCTCACTGCGAGACATCGCAGCTTCGCTGTCCAGCCTTGCTCCTCTTTCCGCTCAGATTTCCGATATCGACGCAGAAGATTTCTCTTCCGGCAAGTCCGAGAAGGCATCCACAAGTGTTGACGAGTTCGGCCTACCCAACCTCATCGCGCCTGATGCCAAGAGGCTCAATATCTCCTATTCCGGCAGGCTGAGTGGACTGCTCGACACCATCTCCAGCCAGTCAGGCTACGGCTGGGAATATGATGAAAAGACCTCCCGCGTGACTTTCAGCGCCATGCAGGTCAAAACCTTCACTATCATGTCGCCTCCCGGTGCGGTTTCCTACGAAGCTCAGCTTTCCAATAAGAGTAAGGAGCGGAACAGCTCTGGCTCCCTTGGGGAAAACGTCAATTCCACCGTACAGACCGGCGACACCAGCAGTCAGACGAGCCAGATCCACAAGACGGAAGTCGTCTGGGACATCTGGAAAGACCTTGAGGACGGTCTCAAAGCCCTCATCAGCAAGAATGGCTCCATCAGTATCAACCGTTCGTCCGGCACAGTCACGGTACGCGACTGCTACACACGCCTACGCGATGCCGAGAACTACATCGAAGACATCAATAAAAAGCTGGCCCGTCAGGTCGCTCTCACTGTCCGAGTCTGGTCGTTGGAACTTGATGACTCCTCCGGTGCAGGCCTGAACCTTCAGACGCTGTTTGAAGACGGCGATGTGTCCGTACTTGCGGGCAGTCTCGGCAGTCTGGGCAGTTCCTCTACTGCCGCAGTGAGCGTGGTGAAGGGTAAGCTCAAAGGCTCGAACAGCACCATCAAGGCACTGCGAGAATGGGGGCAGGCTACTCAGCTTACCTCTGGCGGCGGCCTTATCTGTAACGGTCAGCCTCTGCCCATTCAGGCGGTCAACCGGCAGGCGTACATCGCAGGCATGACGATGGCCACCAGTGAGTACAATCAGACTTCGGAAATCACTCCGGGAGAAGTTGCCTCCGGCTTCTCCATGACACTTGTCCCGCACATCCAGGCCGACAAGCGCGTACTCCTGCACTACAACGTGACGCTGTCCTCGCTCGATGGCATGGAAGTCATCGACAAGGATTCCGTGTTCGTCCAGCTCCCGAAAATAAGCTCCCGCTCCTTCTCCCAGAGAAGTGCCATGCAGCTCGGTCAGACTCTGGTGCTGGCTGGCTTTGAGCAGGCTTCTCAAACGAGCAGGAACAATGTCGGTCTCTTCAATTCCGGCAGGGACACCGCCCATACCAAGACGCTCATCATCGTGACCATCGAACTCGAATCGGCGGAGTCGGTATGATGCGAACAATCATTCTCCAGGGACAGCCCTACATCGTAGGCCTGCGCTGGTCTCCGACTGAAGGACTCAGCAAGTCCGCCATCATCGCAGAAGCGATAGCCTCCCAAAAGTACGACAGGCTCATCCTACTTGACGATCAGTACGGACTTGCAGACTGCGGCGGCAAAAAGGGCGATGTTCGCGCCCTTGCCGCAGTCATCAGATTCAAGGAGGAGGGCGACCTCATCCGTATCTGTATGCTTCGTGACGAGTTCAGCCATCAGCCTTTCTGGTGGGTAATCGGTCTCAGCCACGGCATGATCTCGGCTCGGTCGGACAAGCTCTTCGATACTCTGGAAGAGGCTAAGGACTTCGCTCAGTCTCTCCAGCACACGCTCGGCATAGACGACATCGAAGAGCTTACCGAGGAAGCCAACACGGCACGGCTTACCAATCTTCTCGCCGCGCTTTCCCGCTCGGAAAGAAAGGCTCTGCGCCTTCTTCCTCTTCATCAGGATTCACACATCAAGCTCCTGAAGATTGCGGGCATCCTCTCGCTTATCTTCTCTGTTTGCTGGAGCGGATCCTACTTCATGGAATACCGCCAGCAGCAGGAACGCGCTGAAAAAAACCGCCTTGCCATGATGCAGAAGGAAGAGCGCATCCGCGAACTTCAATCCCATCCCGATCGGCATTTTCCTCGGCAGTGGATGAAAGACTCTGCGCCGGATGACGTTCTCCGGAACGGCATCGCCGCCATGCTGTCTGTTCCTCTGGCGGCTAACGGCTGGAAACTGGACAGCCTGAACTGTTCCGACAAAGCCATGACAGCCCGATGGGAACAGACACCGTTCGCCGATTACCTGCATCTTCCCTTTGCAGGAACACTGGATGAACGGCATCCGCAGTTTTCCAGTTCCCGTCACACCATGAAGCCGGTACCGGCTCATGAAGGAAGAACGGTGGAATCCCTGCTTTCTCAGCAGGAGGCCACACGCCAGCTCTATGCCTTCACGAGAAAGTACGCCCTCAAACTCAGGCTCGCCTTTGCGAAGAGAGCGGAAAAGAAGGTCGAAAAGCAGACCATCACCTGCCCGTGGGTAACGGCCACATGGGAACTGTCCGGCATTTCAGCCGCAATCATCGCCGACCATGAGGCTCTGGCTAAAGAACTGAACATTCCCGGACTCATCCTCAAGGAAATCTCCTACAGCGACAACGCTTGGAAACTCAAAGGAACTCTCCATGCTCGATAAGAAAATCATTCTGGCCCTTGGCGTCAGTGCCGCTGCGGCTATCGCAGGCGGCCTGTATCTGACAACGGATATTTTTCAGCCGCCTGAAAAGAAGGCCAAAAACGCTGTGGTCTACCGCAACGCTGAACCTGCTTCTCGCAGTTCTCCTCGCATCTTAAAAAAGGAGGTCACTCCCGAAAAGAAGGAAGTACTGCCTCCTTCCAAGGAAACCTTCAGCGCCGGTACTCTTGCTGAACTGACCGGACTCCAGGCAGACCGCGATCTCAGCAAGATGGCTGTGGAACTCAAGGGCTATCAGCTCCAGCTCAAGGAGATGGACGAGAAGATGGCTTCTCCTCCTGAACTTCCTCTCGCTTCTCTGGCTCTGCCTGCACCTCGTGCTCCTGAAAAGGAAAAAGCCGCTGTCCCGACAAATGCCGAGAAGCTCGTTGTCGAAGTAGTCAAAGGCTCCGGCAGGAATCTCACGGCAACACTCCGGTCGAAAAGCGGCAGTCATATGGTGAAAGTCGGGGATACGGTTCCCGGTTTCGGCAAGGTCAGTACCGTGTCGAAAGATAAGGTTGTGGTCAACGGCAGTCCTCTGCCGTGGATGTAGGGAGGCATGATGCCTTTCATTCCCTCCATCCCTGAAGCTCTGGCCGGGCGTCTGCGATGGCAGCAGGACAGCTTCCACGCATCAGCGGAACTCAAGGGCAATATGGCTCTGGATTCGCTCTTCGCTCAGTTCACGGAGCAGACAGGCCAGCTCATCATTCCCTGCTCATGGTATCCGCCCAGCGATTTTGAGCAGAAGTTCGGCATTCGCTACAGCCGCTTCCTTTCCAGCGATGACAAAAATCGGTCGTGGGTCGATGCCTACCTGATGAACCTTCTGGCGCGAGCCATGGAAAAGAAGGCTTCGGACATCCACATCACCTACATGGGGCCGTATGCTCAGGTCGCGTTCCGCCGCATGGGTCTGCTCATGGAAGAGGAGCCTCTGAATGGGGAAGAAGGTCTCCAGCTCATCAGAGGCATCTTTCAGGGGCACTTCTCCCAGTCGGAAGCCTCCTTCAGCACCCATGAGCGATACGACGGCAGAATAGCCGACCGGAAATACCTTCCCGATGGTCTGTTTGCCGTCCGTCTGCACAGCGAACCTATCCAGAGTCCGCTCATTCCCGAACCGGGCGTTTGCCTTGCCATGCGTCTGCTTTTCGATGCGACATCGGCTACCGGCACACTCCATGAAAGACTGTCCGCTCTCGGCTTCACTCCCCAGCAGCAGGATATGATTCACGGTTTCACGGAACATTCCGGGCTCACCGTAGTCAGCGGGCCGACTGGCCACGGCAAAAGCACCACGCTCAAAAACATCATGGAAAGCATGGCGCAGAACGTGTCCACGCGAAGCTACTGGTCGCTGGAAGATCCTCCTGAATACACCATTATCGGTGTCCGTCAGGCCAACGTGTTCACCAAGGCATCCACCACGTCCAGCCGTAAGCAGGAGTTCGAAGATGCCCTTGCCGGCCTCATGCGTTCTGACCCCGACATTCTCCTTATCGGTGAAATCCGTTACCGGGAATCGGCTGAATCCGCCATAAGCGCGGCAACGACAGGCCACGGCGTATGGACAACGGTTCATGCCAATTCCGCCATCGGCATCATCAACCGCATCCATGAAATGGGCATAGAAACGACCTCTATCTGCGGTGATAATGTCCTCAATGGCCTCATCTACCAGCGGCTTCTGCCCATTCTCTGCCCGGAGTGCAAAAGGCCGCTCCGAAACCATTGGAAGGAACTGCCTCGCGGTCTGCGTCAAAGGCTGACGGAGGCTCTGCCCCGCAAGAAGAATCGCATCTACCTGCGAGGAGAAGGCTGCTCTCGATGTGACGGCATGGGTCTTATAGGTCAGAAAGTCGCCGCCGAGGTCATCCCCGTAACCGACAGGAAGTTCCTTGAACTTCTCCAGCAGAACCGGCTCTCCGATGCTCGGAAATACTGGCTGGACGAAATGCGCGGGCAGACGCACGTCTCCCACGCGTTGGCTCGCATCGAAGCAGGTGAAGTCGATCCTGCCATTGCCGAGGAACGTCTTGGTGTCACCCTCGACTACAACAGGGCGTTTCAGGGGGCGTAATGAAAAAGCTGGAAATGCCTCCCGGACTTGTGGAAATGCTGGCTCGGCTGTCCTTTGACGGCAAGACAAGGGCGCGATGCTGGAAGAAGCTGGCTCATCAGCTTCGGGAAACCCACCTCTCGCTTGAACTGAGCTTCAAGATCTTCGAGCAGAGAGCCAGAGCGGAAAAGAATCCCGTCCAGTGCATCTACGCCCATATTGTCCGCTCACTGAACTCCGGTCACAGCATCGGGACTGCCTTGTCCCGCTATGCCAGTCCCGAAGAGGTCATGCTCATCGACAGCGGTCAGACTGCTGGCGAAGCGGCTCTGGCGGACGGCTTCTCCAAAGCCGCCGACCTTCTGGAAAAGAAACGGCGTATCAAAGGGCTTCTGGTCAAGGAACTGGCCTATCCCTGCCTCCTGCTGGCCTGCGTGATCGGCTTCATGTTCATCATTTCCACAGTCCTCATCCCCCAGCTCAGTATGCTGGCACCGCCTGAAACATGGACTGGTGCAGGTGCGCTTCTCTATCAGGTGACCTCTTTCGTCACCTCCTGGAAGGGGGCTGTCACCGGCATACTCGTCATCGCGGCTGCCGTTCTTATCGCCTTCAGCCTCAAACACTGGGCAGGGGCAGGACGGAACATCGCTGACAAACTCCCTCCCTGGTCTATCTACCGGGTATTCTCCGGTGTGTCCTGGCTCTACGCCACGGCTATCCTGCTCCAGACCAGAGAGCTGAAACTCGTCACTGTGCTGAAGAAGTCGCTCGACAGTCCGGATACCAGCCGCTATCTGCGCTCCCGGCTTCAGCCCATCTACCTCAACACCATGCGCGGCAAAAATCTCGGTGAAGCTCTTTTTGAAACACCGACACGCTGGCCTGACGCATCCCTCGCAGACGATCTGCGAACCTACGCCTCTCTTCCGGGCTTCAACAGTCAGCTCGGAGCCTTTGCCGAAGAAATCCTGAATGAAAGCATGGAGCGCATCCAGCGCGGTGCCGGAATGCTTGGTTCAGCCTGCCTGATCCTGCTTATCGCAGTCATCGGCATCATTCTCACCGGCGTCCTTTCCATTCAGCAGCAGCTTACGCAGGGACTCGCCTGATCAGGCGTCGCTTCGTGCCTTCCGTTCCGCGTGAACCTTCATGCGGTCTGGTTTCCTGCACGCTTTTCCTGCGAAGCTCTGCCTTCTCTTTCCCTTCAACCCTTTAACATAAAGTGAGGTTTTATCATGATTAAAAAGATCAGACAGATCAAAGAACGCGGTTTCACTCTTCTGGAGGGTCTGGCGCTCCTTGCGCTGGGCAGCATCATCCTCGGCGCGGCGGCCTTTGCCATCAGCGGTGGTCTGGAGTCCGCCAAGGTCGCCAATACGCAGGAAAACCTGAATTACCTTCGTATGAACATCGTGGAAACCTATGCCCACGTCCGATCCTACGATTCCATCACCAACGATCAGCTTCTCGAAGCCAATGCGGTTCCCACCAATATGATCGCCGGTGAAGACATCGTGAATGAGTGGAACGGCAATGTCACTGTCGAGCCTGCCGATGACGGTCGCGCCTTCACTGTCACCCTCGACAACGTGCCTCAGGGGGCGGCCATCAAACTCGGCGGCCAGCGTCATCACTGGGATGAGCTGACCATCAACGACACGGAAATCGAACGGGATACCGTCGTCACCAAGGAAATCTGCGATGATGAGCTGAACAACACCATCGTGTTCAAGGCTCACTAGTTCCGGCGCGGGGCGGGAGACCGCCCCGCATTCTGACAAAGTGAGGCGACCATGTATCCCCTTGCCATCGGTACCTTTCTCGCCGCCGTACTCTCCGTAGGTTACGCACTCCTTCCCGACTTCCATGCCATGCAGAGAAGTGCGTTCCAGGATGGTGTGGCCATGAACTTCTGCGTCTATCGGGAGGCCGTCACTCGGTTTCTTAGAACAGGAACACCCCCAGCGACTATCCCGAACGCCAGTCTCGACCTGCCTCCGGGCTATCGCTTCCTGCGCCAGTGGCAGGCCAGAACTGTCGGCGGCTACTGCTACATCTACGGCAACGCGGACGGCGAAGAAGGTGCTTCTATCCGAAAGGCTCTCGGCAGTTCTCTGCTGGTTGGAGAAAACAGAAACGGGGTGCTGTATCCCGGAACGGTCTCCGTTCCTGCCTCCATTCCTTCCGGTTCTGTCGTGAGTATCGTGAGTATCCAATGAAAGCCCATCATTCTTCCTCTGGCTTCACACTGCTTGAATCGCTTGGAGCCATCTTTGTCTTCACGCTCCTGTCCGTGGCAGTAGCCCAGCTCGGACAGTGGGCTTTTCGCAACCTCAACCAGTCGCAGGCAGCCCAGCATCTGCAAACCATTCACGAGGGCGTCAATCGCTATGTGAAGCAGAATTACCATCAGCTTCTCACGCAAGCGACACCGAACTCCGGCCCGGTTCTGACAGTGGAACAGCTTCTGGACGAGCACCTTCTGCCGGAAGGCTTCTCCGACGAAAATGTATGGAGACAGGGCTATGAAATCCACATACGCAAACCGCATGGCGACATACTTCACTCAGTCATCCTTACTGTGGGAGGAATTGAACACGAGGATGACGACTTCGCATCGCTGGTCGTTCCCGGCGCGGCCATGCGCCTTGGTGCGGCAGGCGGATTCATACCGACCGGAGCTTTGGCAGGGCAGTCGGCTGGTACGCTTCACGGTATCGCGGGCGGCTATGTCCTCGACCTCGCGGCTCTAGGTATCGCTTCTCCCGGCCCTGGCCATCTTGGTATGTATTCGGCCTTTGATGCTCAAAGCCTTGGTACGGAATACCTCTATCGTGAGTCTGTTCCCGGGCATCCTGAATACAACAGCCTTGAGGTAGAGCTGGATATGACAGGCCACGGTATCACCGAGGTCGCAAGCGTCCAGTACGTTTCCCGAACCGTGCAGGCCGGGGAAACCTGTACTGCCGCCAATGAAGGGAAGCTCTTTCTCGACAAAACGCAGGGGCTTTACATCTGCCGGAACTCCCAGCTCGCCCTTGTCAGCGATTCCAAGAATTCCATGCCCATGAAGAATGCCACTATCGCCACGCATGGACAGAAGATAACAAAGCCTTCCTGCGGCACGGCTACAGGGTTGTCGCCTCATATCTATGTGGCTCCCGTCATGGCGGCCACCGGGGCATCGTCGCCTCCTCTGGCGGCGATGCAGGCATGGGCGACATCCGTATCCGACACTCAGTGGCAGGTGCATCTGCGCGTTATGAACACGCAGGACGGCACATGGACGTATCCCGCCGCGAACTACGGCAAGGTCATGGTCTTTGCCACCTGTCAGTAGGAGAGCGTCATGGAAATTCTTGTGGCTGCCGCCTACGGTCTTGTCTTCGGGAGCTTCTATAACGTCTGCATCTGCCGTTATCTCTCAGGCGAGTCTGTGGCTTGGCCTCCGTCCCATTGCCCTTATTGTGAACACAAGCTGGCGTGGTATGATCTGATTCCTCTCCTGAGCTACATCCTGCTCAAAGGTCGATGCCGATACTGCGGGCGACCCATCAGTCCACAGTATCCGAGCATCGAGTCCGTGACCGCTCTCGTCTATGGAGCACTGTTCTGGAAGTTCGGCATCAGCGGTGAGTTCCTCATATACGCCATGTTCAGTGGCTTGCTCATCGTGCTGTCCGGCATAGATGCCAGAGTCATGCTTCTGCCGGACAAATTCACGCTGTCTGGAACAGCCTTGGCCATTCCCGCCAGTGTCTTTCTTTTAGGACATGGATGGCATGACGTACTTCTGGGAGCTGGCATGGGATACTGCGGATTCTGGCTCATCGCTAAATTCATGGAACTGCGAGGCAAAGAGGGACTTGGCTATGGAGACGCCAAGCTCATGGCTATGCTGGGAGCCTTGTCTGGCTTTCAGGCTGTACCGCTTATTCAGCTCTGCGCCGTCATCTCTGCCTTTCTCTTTGCCATACTCGCCCGAAAAACCAATTCTCCCTTCGCTTTCGGTCCTTGGCTCAGCCTTGGCTTCCTCATGCAACTTCTAACCGACGTGAGGATCTCCGTATGAAGAAATGGTCTCTTTCGTTCTGCCTAATGGGCAGTCTGCTCTTGAGCAGTATCGTTCCGTGCCATGCGGGAGACAGCAGCAGTTTTACGCCTGTCAGTGTCTCTGCGGTTGCTCCTTCCGGTGGTGCGGTTCCGGTCGGCACGGTCATCACATGGCCTTTTGCTTCTCATCCCGATGGATGGAGCGAAGGCAAATGGCTTGAGTGTAATGGTCAAGCCATTACTTCATCTGCGTATCCTGAACTCTATGCTCTGGGGTATAGTTCTGTCCCGGACTTCAGGAATCGAACACTCTGGGGAGATACCTCCCCCAGAACTGTTAAGACTGCAAGTTTGCCTAACATAACGGGTGCTTTCCAGCTAAAGGATAACAAGCATCTCATAGGATGCATTAGAAGCACATCGGGAAGTTTCTCCTCAAGCGGGACGGCAAGCTACAGAATTTATGGCACAAGCAGTTCTTCGGGCGGCCCGTCCCAGATGAATTTCTCTGCCAGTTCTTCCAGCAGTATCTATAAGAATGGTGTGACCACCGTACAGCCGCCAGCCCTTACGACTCGTTTTCTTATCCGTTCAAAACCCTAACCCGTGATTCACCTATAACCTAATGACGAAACGCCTCTTTTTTTCAATCCTAACCATCATCACAATGATCTTTTCCAGTCTGTCCCCTGCTTCGGCGGGGGACAGCTGTTCTTTCTCTCCTCCTTCCGTCACCTCTACCGCACCTAAAAACGGAGCCGTTCCTGTCGGGACAATTATCATCTGGCCTGCCTCAAGCAATCCTGAAGGTTGGTCGGAGGGAAAATGGCTTGCCTGCAATGGACAGTCTGTGTCCTCGGCATCCTATCCTGAACTTGCCTCGCTGGGCTTCTCTTCTGTGCCGAATCTGAATGAACGAGTTCCGTGGGGCGTCAATTCTTCTCCCGGAGCGTATCGCAACGCCGGCCTGCCTAACATCACAGGTGAGTTCGTTTCAACTGACCATGTGCTTTATCCAAGCTTGGCAAAAGGGGCTTTCCGAGGGGCGACAGCCACCGATCAGGGAACGAGAGACCATCAGCTTCATGGCGGCAATCCCATCCGCTTTACCTTCAACGCGGCCAACAGCAACGCAATCTACGGGCGTAGTTCCACAGTTCAGCCCGCCGCATATACAGTGAGGTATCTTATTCGAGCAAAATCTTAACCAAACAGGAGGTTAATCATCCGATTACTGACAATTCTGATTACCGCAACATCCGTTACGGCATTTTCCATTTGTCCCGTAGAAGCGGCAGACAGCAGCTCATTTTCTCCGCCTTCGGTTACAGCCGTAGCCCCGGCAGGAGGAAGTGTTCCCGTGGGAACCGTCATCCAATGGCCGTTTTCCGGCAATCCCGAAGGATGGGCAGAAGGAAAATGGCTGGAGTGCAACGGCCAGAGCATTTCCTCTGCAAACTACCCCGAATTGTACGCTGTCGCAGGCAGTACAGTCCCTGACTACAGAGGATTCTTCCTTCGTGGTTCAGGAGGAGAGTCTGCCGCATTGGGAGTCATTCAGGAGGATGCGGGCCGCAATATCACAGGTTCGTTCGCTCGAAGAGATGACGCCGGTGTTTTTGGGGGATTGGTCGATCTGACTGGAGCCTTTTATGGAACAGGAGCCAGAAGCTGGAGAACCCGATGTACCGGAGGAACATACGGCAACGTGTATCTGAACTTCGATGCTTCTCGGTCATGGGGAAGCGTACATACCGCAAACGAATTCCGACCGAGAAACAAGAGTGTATGCTATCTGATTCGAGCTAAACCGTAATTCTATTTTATGGCGGGAGGAAAGAAATTCCTTCCGTTTTGTTTTAACCAAAGGAGTAATGTATGTCTGAAATTTATGGATATATTCGAGTATCAAGCACCGATCAAAATGAAGATCGACAGCTTATTGCCATGAAAGAGCGTGGCATTCCCTCTAATCACATATTTACAGATAAGCAATCAGGAAAAGACTTTAATCGTCCTCAGTATCGTACTTTGATGAAACGGCTTCGAGAAGGAGACCAGCTTTGCATAACAAGTATAGACCGTTTAGGACGAAACTATGAGGAAATTCAGGAACAGTGGCGCATCCTAACTCGTGATAAAAAAGTGGATATCGCTGTTTTTGATATGCCTCTCCTTGATACTAGACGTGACAAAGATTTGCTCGGCACATTCATCGCCGACCTCGTTCTTCAGGTTTTGTCCTTCGTTGCCCAGAATGAGCGAGAAAATATCAAAAAAAGGCAGGCTGAAGGAATTGCAGCGGCAAAAGCCAGAGGGGTGAAGTTTGGGAGAAGGAAGACGAAACTTCCTCCTGATTTTCTAAGGGCTTATTCTCTATGGCAGGCAAAACAAATCACGCTGACCGAGGCGGCTAAGCGATGTGGCATTTCTCGGGCAGGCTTTCATTACCGTGTATATAAATATCGAAACTTTGGAGTGTAACATGTCGGAAAAAGTGTACTTTTACCTACAGGGGAAAAGACCAAATTCTTTTCTTTAGGAGGGGAGCAAAATGGGGTTGTAATATCAGCTGGTTTTGTGCTAGACAAAACTAAAACCGACTTTTGGTTGGAGCTATTTGGCAAAAGTACACTTATTCTACCATGTCAGTAGGAATTAGTATTTAACACAACCTTCAACAGGGAGAAAACGCCTATGTTGTTTTCAGCGGCAAGAAAATGCTTTCAAGCAATATCCATGGCAGCACTACTGACCTTGAACCTACTGATGTCTCCTTCCGACTCTCTTGCTGCTCAGGGAGGCGTAATTTTCTGTGAAAGATTTACTGCCGAAACTGAACCTGTTGGGGTTGCAACCGAGTTTAAAACACATGAAGTTTCGTGGATAGCCTTTTCTACTGAACCTTTTAACGTACCAAGCCTTGTTTTTTCTATCTACAAACAGTCGGATAATTCGACTGAGAATCTTCTCCATAGGGAAGAGTGTGCAGTTAGAGCGGCATGGAATAACGTTTTTCTTGAAAAGATGCCTTTCCCTGGGGATGGGACATATGTTCTCTCGTTTGCAAGACCAGACGGAACACCAATCGCTGAAGGTAAGGTGGTAATCAACACTCAAAAGAAGGAGGAAGAAGCTCCTGCTCTTCCCCAAAAAATAGATCTCGATGGAAAAACTCTTGATGAATTGTTTATCAAGTTCAAGATGTTGGCCAAGGTTGCTCAGTAGTCAATAAAAAGGAGAATAATGTTATGGGCAAGAATTTTATAAGCATACTCATGGGTGTTTGTGCCACTTTCGTGTTTGCGGTCAACGCCGATGCTGCTCGTCAGACTCGCGATCTCGTTTTTGAGGATGAACCTGCAGTCACTGAATCCGTAGCTCCCGTCTCTAATCCGGCTGCTCCCGCTGGTGATGCCCCGGCTACCGCTGCTGCTCCCGCTGGTGATGCTGCGGCTACTGCTGACAAAGATAAAATTTCCGACAACAAAGACGTTCAGGTTGTTGCCCTTAAGGCGACCATCGAGCTCAAACGCGATGGTCAGGAATCTACGGTTCTTCCTTCTCATGAGTTCAAATCTGGCGACCGTGTAAAGCTTGTCTATGTTCCTAGCATCGACGGCTATGCATACTGGATGGCAAAGGGTAGCTCTGGTAAAACCTCTATTCTGTTCCCGTCGGCGCAGGCTGGTAGCGATAATAAGATTGAGCGCAACAAGGAATACAAGATTCCGGTGAAGGGCGCATTCAAATTCGATGATACCGTTGGCAAGGAAGAACTGCTTTGCATCATTTCTGCTGAGCGTATCGAAGAACTCGATAAGCTTATCGCCGAAAGTTCTCACGGGGTCATTCCTGCCGAAAACAGTGCTCCTGTGAAACAGATCGAAGAAGAAAACACGTCTAAGCGTCAGACTCGTGACCTTGTTTTTGAAGAAGAGGAATCCGAAGACGTTGTTACCAAAAAGCAGGTTGCTCCTAAGTCTGAACCCTTCGTCACCTACTTTGTTCTCACCCACAACTAATTTCTAACTCAGGGGACTCTGCCTCAGCCATACTGAGGCAGAGTTTTATTTTTTATGAAAAAAATTCCTTTAGTCCTCTCTCTGATCGTTGCTGGCAGCCTTTGGTTCACCCCGGCTAATGCTGGCCCCTTAGAAACATACTTTTCCGAAGCACAAAAAGCTTATAAGGAAAATAGGCTTGATGAGGCTGCTGCTTCCTTTGATAAAGTCGTAGGTCTGCTTCAAAAGAAAAAACAGTCCCAGCAGGCCCGTCTTGTTCTTGGAAATGTTGCAGGCATACGAATCAAGCAGGAAAAATATCAAGAGGCCATTGATATTTACACAAAAGCTTTAAAGCTTGCAGGGAAAATTGATCCTAAATTTAAAGCTAGAGCTTATAGCAATCTGGCATTTTGCTACTATAAACTTAATGATCATTCTCAGCGGGCATCTTACATACATAAACTGCTCGACGAAAAACTGGTAACTGATCCACAGCGTGAAGCGAATTATATTGCACTGCTTGGTGATAGCTATAACGAGTTGGAGTGTTACTCCATGGCTGCTAGTTTTTACGAAAAAGCATCCAAGAGCCTTTCTCAAGACAGTCTTTTCCCATTAGGTCGTCTCTACTCGCGATGGGCTATGTGTGTGGGGAATCTCGGTGACTTTCAGCGCGCGGAGGAGTTACTCGGCAAGGCTAAGAAACTAGCAAAACCGGATGATATGCAGAACCATGCAGAAATTCTTAGTAATCTCGGCATACTGAAATGGGAACAGGGGGATTACGCGGATGCTTCAAAATTAATAAGTCAGGCTATCGACATCGAAGTTTCTTCCCAGCTTCGCCGAAATGAAGGACTTGACTACAATAATATGGGGCTGGTGCAAAAAAGTGCCGGGCTTCACGATAAAGCTCTAGCTAATTTTGAAAAGTCACTTGATATCGCAAGAGAAGTTAAAAATATAAAAGACGAAGCCATCGCGCTCTCTAATATTGCTCTCGTGAAGAGAATAAAAGGGGTGTACTCGGAAGCTCGTCAGCACTATGCCGAAGCTTTCAACCTATACCAAAAATGTGGTTTTGTGGAAGGAATGGCAAGCACACGTTTGGGACAGGGGAAGCTTTACGAACTAGCTGACCTTGACTACGCGAAAGCTCTTAGCTGTTATCGTGAGGCATTGAGCTACTACGAAGAACTTCAGATGCGACGAGGGATGGCAGAAAGTTTTAATCAGGTGGGACGAGTTCTAAAGAAGGCTGCTAATCCCCAAAAAGCAACTCGAGATCTAGTATTTAGCGATGATGAACCTGTATTCCCTCCCCTTCCTGCCGTTGAGGCATGTAATGAATCTCGGGAGGCATACACGTCTGCACTCTCGATAGCCTCTGCAATCGGAAGCCGAGAACTTATCTGGACGGCACATCAGGGTCTTGGCAGCGCTTTTCGCGAAGAAGGTAAACTGCAGGAAGCTTTCAGTGAATATGAAAAGGCAATTGAGCTTGTTGTTCGTATGCGCGGAAAAGATTCTGATGTGGAACTTCTTGGCGAGTATCTTAGGGATAAGGGAGACTTGTTCACGGAAGCAATGGAACTCTGCCATGAGCTTTACTCTAAGTCTGGAGAAAAAAATTTCATGGTACGCGCCATGGAGTTGGATGAGATTTATCGCAATGAAATAATAAAAGCTAACGCTACTCTCGTCCGTCTTGATTATGTCGATCCCGAAAAGCGTAATCTCTATAACGAGATTCTCGAAAATACTCGTAAAAAGAGCAAGATAAAGCCTATTATTGCAACTTCTGACAAAAATACGCTTGTCGCAAAGGAAGCAAAACTCAATAAGGAGCATTCGGAAAAGCTTGATGCCGCGTTTGAGGAACTACTTAGCCAGTGGAAGACTCGTTATCCCGAGGATGCTGTTCTGTTTGATTCCAATGCTAAAATAGACACTGATAAGATAAGAGCCACTCTAGCTGATGATGAAATTGTCCTCAACTATGTTGGACTACCTGAGGCATTGGTCATTATTGCAATATCAAAGGACGGTGTAAACATTTACACAAGTCCCATTTCCTCAAAAAAATTAGATGAAAAAATTAAGAAGGATTTTCTTGTCGACATTATAGAAGGCTACAGAGATGTAACTACGCCTGCTAAAGAAACTGCTGCCATGCACAAAAGTACAGCGTTCTTCCAGGAGATGTACCAATACGTCATGAAGCCGGTAGAGGAACAGATTAGAGGGAAAAAACGTATTGTTGTCGTGGCAAGTGGTTTTCTAGCACAGTTGCCCTTCATGGCACTTGTTACTGATGGTAGTGACCCTCTCAACCCTCGCTATCTTGTCGATGACAAAGAAATAGTCCTTTCTCGTCTGTCCTTCTTTGAAGGAAGAGGTACTAAGGGACAAATAGACAATCAGGTGTCGTTATTGGCTGCGGGCAATCCCAGAAATAGATATGCTGAGATATTAGGAGCGCTTCCGGCTGCTGAAGAAGAAGTCAAGAAGGTTTCTGCTCTTTTTGGGGTGGCGCCAGATTCAGAGTATGTGAAGTATCAATATGACGCTACAGAAACATGGTTTAAGGATGCATTGTCGCATGGAGGCTATGATATGCTTTACATGGCGACACACGGCATGCCTTTTGCAGATACGTTCTCCTTCTATCAGCAAATTGAAAAAAGAAAAGCAAAAGGGAAAAAAGTTCCCGCAAAAGCTGCTGAACAGTATGATTACATGGTTAGCCACCTTCCCGGTATGTCCATGCTCAATGGTTATATCTATATGGCAGCCAGCGAGAAGGACGACGGTTTTCTCACGTTGAGAGAAATAATGGAGATGCCTGCTGGCTCTTTCCGTAAGTCTCGTATTGTTGTTCTTTCTGCATGTAATACTGGTGTTACTTTTGCTCCTAAAGCTTTAAAAAGTGATGCTACCTTTGAAGCTCTAACCTCAGAAGAGGTAGAAAAGGATCTCAGAAAGGCTGGTTGGGTTCCCGGAGTGGATCAAGTGTCTTTTGTCGATACTTTCATGAAGCGTGGCGTAGATTACACCTTTGGTACTCTCTGGTTTGCTGATGATATGGCAGCTGGATATATCCTGAGTGAGTTTGCCAAAAATATGAAAGATAGACCTGTAGTAACGGCATATAATTCGACAATTCAAAAGTATCTCCAGGATGCCCGAGAGGGTAATAATCCACTCGGAGCTAGCTATACAACTACACCTCAGCATCCTTATTTCTGGGCCGTTGGGGCTGTTTTTGGCCATTGATAACCTTTAACGTGTTGAGGTCTTTATGAAGATTTCTCGCAAGGCTTTGGTTGCGATACTCCTATCGCTGCTTACTGTCGGTCTCGTGTGGGCTGGTGCCGAACTGTTTGGTCAGGCCAATAAGGCCACCGCTGATGCTGGTATCAACGGTGCGGACATGGAAATGGCTTCTCTTGAAATGATCAAGAAACCGGCCGAAGCACCAAATGTTGATTGGAAAAAGGAAGCCAAACTTCGCAAACAGCTCGAAGCCAATACTGCTCAGTACAAGAAGGCTGTGGCAAGTGCTCAAAAAGAAACTAAGGGTAACAAGGCGGTTTCCGAAAAGACTAGAACTAAGGGGCTTGCTCTGGCCAAGAAGTTTAACGAACTCAGCATCGAATACGCTGCGGTGTGGGATGCTGCTGGCAACTGCAAGACCCGTGCTGATATGGCTCGCAAGGCTGGCCTGAGCCGCCTTGCCAACGCCGAAATGACTTTCAATCCTATCGATGCTGATAAGATTGAGGCCTACAATGACAGCATGGAGGCCCTGCAGGAAGCACGTCAGGCTTATGTGGCTGACGCCAAGAATGATCTTAGCGAAGCCGACAAGCAGGCTCTGAAGAAGAACCTTCTGCCTAAGGCTAACAAGCTTCTCGACAGTGCTGTTGCTCTTAGCAACCAGGTTACGAATCTCGTAACCGAGGTGACCAATGAAGTGGCGAATGTTACCAGCGGTGATCCTATGCGTGCCGCTGTTGCTATTGGCGGTTGTGCCAAGAAGGTAATTACCTCTTCCTCCTCCGGCAACTCTGTTACTGATTTGCTCAGCCCCGTGAAGGCTCTTGCTAGCATGTGTGTTTCGCTCATCAGCAATATCAAGAGCTTCATTTCCGATCTCATGAGCTTGGCATAATTCTTACCGAGTCCCGGAATTTCCGGGACTCTTTTTTTTACTATGATAAGAAAAATTTTTTTTGCGACTCTATTTCTTACCTGTACGTTTGGCTACGCTAAGGCGGATATTTCACCTTCGATATGGGATTTCTACAAAACTCTATCCGAGAATACCGATATCAGGCTATCAGAAGCCTTCCCCGGACGCTATATTGGAAAAATAGATAATTTAACTGAATTTACCACTCCTTGGTCTCATAGATCCTCCACCTATGAACTTTATTTTGAAGATAAAAATTTCCTTGGTAGAGCTGTTTATAGTCTTGCTCGATATTGTGGAGATATCTCAGAGGAGATTTCTCGGGTACGCGTAGCAAACGGTGTGGAAGGTTTTCATTACTCTTCGAGTCAAATCTGCGACTGGATAAACGCTATTTTTAAAGGAAATATAGAAGCTCCCGTGGCGGAAGAATTTTACCTAGTGTCTCTACTTCTTCGCGATGGTGTTGTAAAATTGGAAAATGGAACCTTTCATCCTTCATCCAAAATTGGTCATGTTCTCGCATCAGCACCAGGAAAAAAACGCTCTATTACGGAAAACCTTAGACACGAAAGGTTGCATGTTCTTTGGGATGAGGAAGATAGCATTCAAAGAATTGCACGTTCAAAATGGAGTAGATTCAGCGAGGCACAAAAAAAAGAAATTAGGGAAAGCCTAAAAGGGTATGCTAATAACGAAGAGCTACTGTTAGAAGAGTGGGCTGTTCGTGCGATTCAAGCTGGTGATCTAAACATAGGAGAATGAGATGAAACTTTTTATTCTTGGACTGAATCTTGTTTTTTGCGTTGTGCTGAATTGTGTCTGCTTAGCAAGCCAAGAAACTGACAAGGCAGATAGGCTATTCATCGAAAATATAAAAAAGGCTGCTAAAGCAGAGGCAAGAAATATCCTCCAAAAGCATGAGCTTACTCCCTCAGAAATTCTTGAAGGCGCAAAAAACGAGCAGTTGTTCACCCTTGCAAAGATGAAGGGAGGAATTTCGAAATCCCTCGAGGATAAAGGAATGGCTGTCGTATATATCGAATTTCCATCAGGTAAGGCATCCGTCGATAAGACCTACGATCCGATTCTTGATGAAATCTGTGCGGTGTTGAAAAAAAACGAGAAGTGGAAGCTCCGTATCGAAGGACACACTGACAAAATGGGTAAACCTGATTGGAATCGTAAACTTTCACTAAAGCGAGCTGAGGCCGTTGGAGCCGAACTTGTGAAGAAAGGTATATCTCCTACCCGTCTTAGTTATATGGGCTGTGGCTCTGACTGCCCGATTGATGAATCCAACACTAGTGCAGCACATGCAAAAAATAGAAGGGTTGAACTTCATCGTTGGTAATGGGGTAACCACTCTTAGATTTATATAATCTAAAACATGATACGACTAAAGTGTAGCTTAAGCGCATACATGGAGGTTTTATGCTAGACAAACGATATATTAATTCTATTATGATAACCATATTGTCACTAATGTTGACAATATCCATAAACAACCATGCACTTGGAAAGGATAGCTCTGGTAATATATCTAACATATACGCCAAGTATAAGCAAATTGAGAATGTTCAATTTGAAAGCTATGCTGGTCCAGGAAAAAATTACAAGTACCTCGGAACAATTTCGGAAAGTGACATACAAAGATTTGTGATGATAGAAGACGGGTGGTTTTTTATAGAGACGGAAAAAAATTATGTATTCGTACAAAAAAAATTTTTTCCATCGGTTGATGTATATAATATACCTCATGCTGTGTATAGTTTAACGCATAGTACTGGAGGTCAAATTTTAATTAAAAACTTACAATATGAAGTAAAAAGAGATATTATTGTAAAAAGTAAGCCTATTAGTACCAGTGCAATGCAAGCACATATTAATGCAGGCTCAAAAATAATCCTCCTATCTTATTGTGGATGGGAAAAAGATGTCAATATATTTGAGAAATTTGACCCGTTTATTTACATTGAATATGTATATAACGGCAATAGAATGCGAGGATTCGCGAAGAAAAGCGAAATATTTGACATGCGCAATCCACTCAGAGACTTTGAAAAAGTCAAGATTAATAACGCTGAATTCTTGTATAATAAATTATCTTTCTTCTCTACTACCGGTATCCCATCTAATGATTTACCAATAAATGAAGAAAAATGGACTGTTATGTTATCAGATACATTCGTTGACTACAATTTTGATTTTTTAGCTGCAGCCACTGCCGCTATCGCAATGAACGATAGTGATATAGATCTTTCTCAGGACGAGCTTTTTCTTTATAATCTTAGATCTAATAGCTATGGTTATGTGAGCACACAAAAAAATGGTAATACTGCTGACAAAATAGGTACAGCTATTGATATCTTTAGTATGTTGAATGCGGCTTTAAGAGCAGGAAATAAAAATCTAGTTTTTGAAGTCAACCTGGAGCGCTATGAAGGAGAAGGCCGCCTACTTCTACGGGTAGGTGCGACCTCAAGCTATTATGGATATCAGCTTTATTGTGATCGCGATGGTGACTTTTATGCGATTGCAAATATTCCACCAGATGCGCAGGATATAACTCCGTATCTCAACCAAAAACCTAGAAAATTACGCAAGGAAGACAGTATCAAAATCATAAATATACTAGCAAAAAACAATATAATTTTTTTAAACTATAGAGTTAAAGATCTGGTGGAAATTGTTTTGAATGAAAATCTAGAAGAGCTTTCATTTTCTCTCAAACTTATACATAGCACAAACAACTTTAAAGCTTCATATCAAAGAGAATGTAGGATTGCGGCACAGGTTGCGCTTTTGCTTTCAAAAGACAAAATGCTTGAGGAATTTTTGAGGTATGGTGTGTTTCCCAATGCGTCAAATTTTCTCGAGAAGAAGCATATTCAAGCCATCATAGATCCTTCTACCAATAAAGTAGAAAGAGTTATTAATCGACTTGAGCATGAATGGAGTGAAGATGGAGCTGAAGGAGATTGTGCCACGCTTGACCCAAATTCTGTTATTTTTGAAGCCTCGCCCAATCAGTTGGAACTAATTCTCAGATACAATCAGCAAATGTGTACAGGAGAGCTTATGTGTGGCGCAACAACTCGACAGCTAATCGATGGCAGAGTTTCTTATATTAATTCATATAACAAGGCATGTAATCAATAGAGATTTATATATTTCTAAAACTCTAACCAATTGCATTAGCAATTAGCCATTTTATGGAGATTTTATGAGAAAGATTTATAATTTTTTTCTTCTATTCATGATGTTAGCTACAAATGCTTTCTCTATGGAAAAGCAGCTAAGTATTAATGAATTTGTATTTGGTATGACTCCAAATCAAGTTGAATCAAAAATAGAGAGCTATGGATATAGTCTTTATTCATCTCCATCTGATTATAAAAATTTTGGTCTAACTAAGTATCATGCTTGGTGGAAAAATTGGCTAGGTGGAAGTGAGCCTTCTAAATGGCAATTTACGTTTATTGAAGAAAAGCTAGTATTAGTCCATGCAGAAATAAGGTCAGGACTATATAATACATTAAAAAAGCTTGACTATACTTACAATGGAAATGTTATAATAAATTACAGAGTTTCGGATGGTATGAAATATATTAAAAAACAATGGAAGGGAAGATTTAGGGATATACCCAAAGAGTTTGGGGATATAAGCGACCATCTGAAATTCAATAAAAGAAAATATCCGTCCAATATAAGTAGGGTAAGCTGGGCTTTTAGAGGTGAGTCAAAATTTTATAAAGTATTGTATAAGTATCGAGGCGCTTTTAATTATCAAAGCGAACTATTCTATTATACACATGACTACAGTAAAAGAATCAAGGACATAAAGATGATGAAAAAAAGAAGTGAGGAGGCAAAAAAACGTAGAGATAGCCAAAAAGAATATGAGGCACTTACCATCTAACAGTATAATGTCACTTTTAGATGGAGATGAACTCGCCATCATCTTAATATTGTAGGGGAGCCCACTGGCATAGTCGATGGGCTCCCTTTTTTCGTATCTCCTTAGGGAGTCGAGCAGTCAATCACTCGCGGAGTCGGCCCTCTCATTGTAAGATAGTGTTAGCTTCGATTTCGCGAGCCACCACTGACAAATTTTGAAAAAAGTTCATTTTCCCCGTACTTCGGCCAATGTTCCAGTCCCTTTTTGGAGGTATGACATAATCAATACCCTAATTTAGGAGGCTAGGATGAAAAGGCTAACTCATCTTCAAAAAAAATTATCTTTTTCTTGAAAAAGGGATATTCATTACACAAAACTTCCATTGAATTACAGACTTCCGTTAGAACGGTTCAATGGCACGTTTCTAACATCAAAAAAATCATTGGAGCAAAAACTGTGCTACAAATTATCTATCTTACAACAGATAACACAAAGTTATTTGCACCTTCCATTGTATTGACAGCGAGAGAGTCTGAGATTCTTCATTATTACATTAATGGTTTGACTGGTCCAGAAATCGCAAGAAAATTGGGTATCAGCTACAGCTGTATAAAAAGGCATAAGGAAAATATGCTACGACGAAATTCATGTATGACTATATTGGATTTGGTCATTACGCTATGCCAAGAGAAATGAAGCGGGTGCGCATAGCATGGCATATTTGATAAGAAAAAAAATTTCTAGGAGAGCCAAGCAACCGAAAAAAACTTATCACTATAACGACTTCCTTACTATTCAGGAGCTTTCAAAAGCCCTACGCCTTGACCGAAGAACCATCGAAGATGTAGCCTATAACTTAGGCGGTAGGCGTTTTGGGAACCGCTGGAGGTTTCATTGGGGCACAGTAGTGGAGTATTTCAGAAATGCCAACTCTGAGACCGGACAAAGGAAATTGCTGGATGGCGCGAGTCGTCCTCGATGGAAAGCAAGTAGCGTGCAAGATGTTCCCCGCGGGAAAGAAGCACGGAAAATACTGGCGCGAAGCAAAAGAATGGGAGGAAGCGGAGAAGGAACGAATTTTGACTGGGATCAAGACCCGCACGGAATTAGAAATTCTTATTTCATGGGTCGAGAACTACCTGGATTATGCTCAGCGGCACACGGGTGAAAAAACCTACGCCGAAAAGAAACTGGTCATGAAGGATTTCCTTGCCTTTTGTAGCGAGGATAACATCGAGTCGATACTCGAAATGACCACACCTGTATTCTTCAAGTTTCTGTCGGTCATACATGACGACAGAGGTGCAAAGGTTGCCAACAAGCACCGCAAGAACCTTATGGCGGCATGGTCCTGGGGCGTTCACTATTTTGATGGATTCCCACAGGTCATATGTCCGATTGAGCGGATCAAACCCTTTCCAGAGGACAAGAGCGAACGATACGTTCCATCCGACGAAGACTTTATCAAAGTGCTTCAGGTGGTAACAGGGCAGGATCTTGTTATGCTGCTGACCTTTTTCTACACGGGAGCGCGGCGTGGTGAAGTCTTCCGCCTGACTTGGGATGACGTGAATCTTACTGAAGGAAGGATTCGCCTGACCGACCATAAAACGCGTTCACAGGAAGAACGGGTGCGCTGGCTTCGGATCCATCCTGAACTGGTTCAGCTTCTTCTCTGGTGGAAAGAAGTCCGTCCCTGCAAGGTGGACAACGTCTTCATGCAGACCCAGTGCGAAAGTAGTTTAGGGCAGCCGTTCACTCAGCGGATGCACTTCATGAAGCAGATCTGCGAAAAGGCTGGCGTGAAACCTTTCGGCTTCCACGCTATCAGGCATAAAAGTGCGGCAATCGCTTACGAGGGATCGGGCTTGAATGCCGCTCAGATTCTGATGGGACATTCTCGCGCTACTACGACTGATCGGTATGTGAAGAGCGCGGGCCTGTACTCGAATCACTCGGAGATTCTGAATGCCCTGGAGAAAAGTAAGGTCGGCCAGTCCGTATGCGGATTGGTTAAAACAAAATTCCCCAAGACTTGTACTCCTGAGGAATTTGTAACCCAGATTTTGTAACCCGGATTCGTATAACCAATTACCTAGCTGTAACCGATTGAAATATTTGGCGTCCCCAAGGGGATTTGAACCCCTGTTGACGGCGTGAAAGGCCGATAACTAATGTTTGATACAATTTGCCCCACTTTTATTATCTTTTATATTCTAAATAGTTACAAAATGTTTCTTGGATAGAAAAGCCGCTGACGTCGACTAGACTTTACGTTATCTGTGGGGCAGAGTGTGGGGCAGAGAGAAACGGCTATTTTCGCCGTTATCAATAAGTTATGCCCTATCAAGCTATATAAGTGTGGGGCAAATCCAGTAAAAAAGGAAAAACTCTATGGCAAGCAGAAAAAGGCAGACCGTGGTCGGCTACGCTGGCGTCTTCTTTGTGGAGGCTCCTCGCGCCAACGGAAACGGTCTCGAAAAAGTCTATTTCATCCGTTACCGTAAGAATGGCAAACTCATCGAAGAAAAGGTCGGCGGACAGTTCCGCGACAACATGACCGCTTCTAAGGCGGCATCTATCCGCGGTCTGCGTATCTAAGGCAAGGACAAGTCCAACGAAGAGAAGCGTGAGGCCATCAGGCAGGCCAGAGCTGAAGAGCTGTCCCGCTACTCCCTCGATCGTATCTGGAAGATGTTCGAGGAAAGCAAAAGCCGCAACCGCAGTATCGACGATGACCGCACCCGTTTCAACCTGCACATTTCTCCCCATCTGGGACACAAGACCATCGAAGAGCTGACCAGCTCCGACCTCGATTCCTTGACCCGCCGCATGGAGAAGGCTGGACGAGCCCCGCAGACCATCAAGCACGTCCTCACCCTTTTAAAACGTATGCTGAACTTCGCTGTCGAGAAGGAGCTGATCGAATCCATTCCCGGACGGCTTCGCATCACCATGCCCACGGTGGACAACTGCGTTACGGAAAACCTCACTTCCGAGCAGGTGAAGCGACTGCTGAAGGTTCTGGACGAAGCGCCGGATCAGCTCATGGCCTCGCTGGTACGGCTGGCACTGTTCACCGGTATGAGGCGCAGTGCGCTCCTCAATCTTCGCTGGGATGATCTCGACTTCGAGCGCGGCTATATCACGCTTCGTGGCGAAATAGCCAAGAAAGGCAAGACTGATACCATTCCCATGAACGACCAGGCACGGATGATCCTGAGCGGCATTCAGCGTTCCGGCAGTCCTTATGTGTTCCCCGGCAAGGATCCGAGCAAACCCCGTGCCAATATTTCAGGTTTCCTTAATGATATACGCGAGAAGGCCGGACTGCCGGAGAATTTCCGCCCTCTGCATGGCCTGCGACACTCCTTTGCCTCATGGCTTGCCAGCTCCGGCGAGGTTTCTATGTACGAACTCCAGAAACTGATGACACATTCCAGCCCGCAGATGACCCAGCGTTATGCCCATCTGCATGATGAGGCTCTGCGTCGGGCTTCCGGCGTGGCTTCTTCTCTGTTCGGCGGGGTGGAAAAATAATGACGTATCCGTCATTGACACTGTGAAGTTTTACCAATAAATATTAATTATTCATAAGGTTCATTTCACAGGAGAAGATTGATGAAAAATACTTCTGTTTCTCTCGGTGGGTATTTTACCACTTTTATTGATAACCAGATTCAGTCAGGCCGCTATGGCTCTGCCAGCGAAGTCATTCGTGCTGGCCTGCGACTTCTGGAAGAACAGGACATGAAGCGCATGGCATTGAAAGAAGCCCTGCTTGCCGGTGAAAATTCCGGCGAGCCTCGCGCTTTCGACAGCGATGCCTTTCTGACCAGAATGAGGATGAAGCATGGCCAATAAACGTATCTATCGACTCTCGCCTCTGGCAGAACAGGATCTCGAAGATATCTGGCTCTACACTCTTCGAGAATGGTCTGCCGATCAGGCAGACAGGTATTACCATTCCATCATCGCAGCAATTGAAGGCCTGCTTGTCCGCAGGCATATTCCACAGCCAACCGATATTCTTCCCGGCTACTGGAAGTTTAAGGTTGGCAGACACGTCATCTATTTTAAAGAACACGAGGACTATCTCGATGTGATCCGAATTCTCCATGTTCGGATGGACGTTGAAAATCATCTGCCGGTATAAGATAATTTTTTCCAAGCGAGAAACGCATGGAACTTTCCGACAAGAAACTCAACACATTTCAAAAAGGTATTTGGCAGAAAATCTTCAGTCTGGCAGTCTATGGGGTATGCATCGTTGCCGTGACATATGCTATCGACCGACTAATCCAGCGCGACATTAATAGCGCTCTGGCTTCACTTCAGAAAAAGGCTGATATTTCCGACCTCACTTTTCGTATACTGATTGACGCTCTCGATGAAAGAGGCTTTGCGCTCGCCAGCATCATAATCTTCTGCTCCGTCATTCTGGCTCTCGTAAGCTGGTTCATCATTCGATGGGCAGGCAATCGAAACTGGTCAACGACCGTGATTCTGCCCAAAGCGGTGGAGTTCCGTTCTGCCATGGACAGGCTCGGCGTACAGAAGCCTCGCGACCGCTTCGACATCATCGAAAAATTTTGCATCCCGCTTTACATCACCGAAAAGCCGCTCCTTGAACCGGAGAATGAAGACGTTCAGGCTCGCTACTACCGCCACGGGGCTCAGGCGGATATGCGCAGTCTTGCCATGCTGGAGACGTTTATCGGCTGTCAGAAACTTTGCCTCGACGCCGGGGATTTCGACTTCCTTGCATCAGAATACAAGCGCTCTTTCGGCACGGTGAACTCTTCGGCCCTTGCCTCCTTGTAAGACCAGAACGACAAGCTCAAGGCCGCACTTTCCCTTAAAGAACACGACGCCCACGAAGCCGAGCAGGAACTCGTCCGGCTTCGCGAGGAGAACGCCGAACTCTTCAACAAAGCGAAGACTGCCGATGCTCGTGAAGGCAAGGCTGACAAGCGTGAACGCGATCGGATAGCCTTCTGGCGAGTCGCCGCGCCGCTGGTCAACGATCTCCTTGACGCTCCGGATACGGAGTACACAAGGCCGCAGATACAGCAGGCCTTCGAGGAGGAATTAGAACGTCACCCCGAACTCAAACCGACTATCAAGACTCTACTTCACACGCCGAAGAAGGAACAGGATGGTACGCCGTATTCCCTCGAAGGCTGGGGTATGGCGCTCATCCGCGAAGCTCTTGGCGACAGGGCGAAAAGCTCGCCGGGAGCTGGTCAAAAACGGTAGAAACACAGAGTTCTGAGGCAAATTTTTTATGCGACGCACAGAATTCATAGATAATACAACACACTAAAATCAAAGAATATCTGTTCAAAAATCTCCGAGTTTTTCAGAGCTCGGAGATTTTTCTTTAATCTTTCTTCAGAGCGGAAGATTTTATTTCTTCGTCCACTGGCTATTCTCCTTTGCAATTCCGCCGATTCCCATCTTCGGCGGCAAAAATCCAAAGGAGAAAATATGTCAGAACCCCAAAAGAAACTGAACACAGGCGAGGCGGCCGAGTATCTCGGCGTCCGGCCCAACACGCTGGAAATTTGGCGCTGTAAGCACAAAGGCCCGCGCTATTCCAAGATAGGCGCCCGCGTTCTTTACGACATGGCCGACCTCGAAGCCTTCTTCCATGCCCGTTCTGTATCCACGCTGGAAAGCCCGGATACGGCACAGCGTAATCGCCCGAAGAGGGAATAGGCGATGCCCCCAAACGACGGCGGGAGCTATTCTGAAAGGCTACTCCGGCACCTCATCCTGTTCCCGCCGACCAGCCGCTCCACCTCGGCAGTCCATCGCACTCCTCAGAAGCAGAGCAAAAAGTCTGTCCGAAACTCTGGTCTTCTTTCCGAAGGCCAGCATACGTTTCGTATAGACGCTCCGCGCTCTACTCACGGCTGGCGATGGGCTGCCGCCCCTTCGAACCCCGCTTCAAGAAAACGGAAATAGCATGAAGAAAACGACGCACGCCCGCTCGGCGGCGGTGATCATCCGCGTCCATCCTGAGGAGCGCGACCTGCTCAAGCTGAACGCAGGACTCCATGGCATGAACGTTTCGGACTACGTCCGGCAGACCTGTCTGGGTTTGCGTCTGAGACGCACACTGGAAGAGAAAAGGCGACTCCGCGAGCTGGCCCGCATCGGATCGAACCTGAACCAGATAGCACGCTGGGCCAATACCTATAATGAATCGATGGAAGCCGTGGAGGTTCTCTCGGCTCTGACGAGCCTTGAAACGCAGATAGAAAACTTTGCGTCCGGCGCGACTGGCGAGGCCGGGGAGGAAAGCATTCTTGCTGATGAAAGTATTCCCCCACGGCACGGGCGATGGCGATCGCCCTGTCCGTTACCTCATCCGTGAGGATGTCCCATCCCGCAAAGAGCATCCTCCCGAAGTGCTTCGCGGCGATCCGAGGCTCACAGCCTCGCTTATCAACAGCATCGAACGGCGTTGGAAATTCACGTCCGGCGTGCTCGCATGGCACCCCGACGATGACGTGAACGAAGCGCAGGAGCGCGACGTTATGGACGCCTTCGAGTGCGTAGCATTTGCCGGACTCGAAGCCGATCAGCGGCACATACTCTGGGTGCGTCACCGCCATGCCGGACATCACGAACTTCACTTCCTCATTCCTCGTATGGAGCTTTCCAGCGGCAAGGATTTCAATGCTTGCCCGCCCGGATGGCAGAAGGACTTTTCCGTTTTCCGCGACCTCTTCAACTGGCGCGAAGGCTGGGCACGTCCGGACGATCCGGCACGCTCCCGCGATTTTCTGCCCGACAAGGCCGACCTCCTGCACGCGCAGGCCGCACGCTGGAATCGCGAGATCAAAAGCTCAGATCGCGAGGACGCGAAAGCCGCAATCCTTGAACTCATGAAAAACAGGCTCGCCAAAGGCAACATCAAAAGCCGCGAGGACGTGTTTCGTATCCTGAAGGAAGAAGGCCTGCATATCTCACGCGCTGGTAAGGATTACATCGGCGTGGTCGTGCCAGAATCGGGCCTGAAGATACGGCTCAAGGGCGGCATCTTTGCAGAAGCATGGAAGTCCAAAGAGGAGTCGCACGAGGAAGAAGTTCGCTTCGTCAAACTGAAACTCCCGAAGCGCCTCGCCAGCTTGGAAGAAGAGCTGGAGCGCGTTCTGGAGAAAAGAAAACGCATCAACCGAAAACGCTATCCGGCTCGTTGGCCGGAACAGGCGGAGAATCTGGAGGACAGAATCATCCATGAAAGAAACCGAACGCCTGCTTATCGAGGCGCTGAAAAAGATGGAATCGGAGAACCGGCAGAACGCCAGGGACTTTTCCAGCCGTCTGCTCCGGCAGGAGGAAGCGACGCTTCGCCTGAAAGCCGAAGTGGACGAACTGCGGAGCTCCTGCGGCGATGCTGGGAAGGTGTACGAGAACTTGCAGAGCTTATTGCTCAGGCTGAACGGCGGAAGTGTGAACGCGAAGAGGACAGCTTCCGCATGAGGATGTGAGCATGGGAAAAGTTATACGCATCGAAGATGACAGCATCAGATCCATGCGGAAAACGCTGGACGATCTGCCGGACAAAAGGCTCGGCAAGACCCGCGACGAAGCGACAGAGATGCTCTTCGAACATCTGAAAAAGGCTATGGAGAAAGGCTACAGCTTCAAGGAGCTGGCGGACATCCTAGAGAAAGGAGACGTTTCCATCCCCGTCGCTACGCTGAGAAAGAAGCTGGCTGAAGTGAAAACTGAGATTCAAAAAGAG
>JAZQMJ010000282.1:0-8532 GCA_045543435.1 Mailhella sp. | reverse complement strand
CTTCCGGCGACCCCTACGAGCTTGCCGCCGTGGCCTCGCGCTTTGCCGAAGAAGCCTCGGCCCAGTCGGAACTGGCCCGGGTGAGCTCTTCCTTCAATGTGGACTCCCCGCGCCTCTTCGTTACGCTGGACAAGGAGAAGGCCATGATGCTCGGTGTGGACGAAGCGCAGGTCTTCAACACGCTCGGGGCGACTCTGGGGTCTACCTATATCAATGATTTCAATATGCTGGGGCGCACGTTCAAAGTCATGATGCAGGCCGATGCCGAGTGGCGCAGCCTGCCGGACAGCCTGCGTTCCATCTATGTGAGCTCTGCCTCCGGCAGGCAGATCCCTGTGACATCGCTGGTATCCGTGGAGACGCATGGGGGCCCGGCCATGGTGACGCATTTCAACGGACTGCTGGCGGTCAAGGTCACCGGGAGCCCGGCGCAGGGCATGAGCTCGGGGCAGGCCATTGCCGCCCTCGAACGCGCGGCCGCCTCTCTCCCCTCGGGGTACAGCTATGCGTGGTCGGGCACGACCTATCAGGAAGTGGAGAACGGCGGCACGGACTTCGGCCTGCTCGCCCTCAGCCTGCTCATGATATTCCTCATCCTTGCGGCGCAGTATGAACGCTGGAGCCTTCCTCTGGCCGTGCTCAGCGCTGTGCCTTTCGCGGTGTTCGGCGCCATACTTGGCAACTGGCTCGCGGGGCTCAGCAACGACATCTATACGCAGGTGGCCATCATCACCCTGCTTGGCCTGGCCTGCAAGAACGCCATCCTCATCGTGGAATTCGCCGTAGAACTGCGGGAGCGGGGCATGGCTCTGGAAGAGGCCGCCGTCGAGGCCGCACGCCTGCGCTTCCGCCCCATCATCATGACGTCCATAGCCTTCATACTTGGCTGTCTGCCGCTGGTGTTCAGTACTGGGGCTGGTGCGGCCAGCCGCGTATCCATCGGCGTCAGCGTTGTCTGCGGCATGCTGGCGGCAACACTGCTGGCACCTCTTCTCGTTCCGTATTTCTATGTCCTTGTCATGCGTGTTTCGGAAAGGTTCAGCCGTCGGAAGCACGGGGAGGAAGCATGAAGATCTGGATGACACTGCTTTTCACTGCGGCGCTTTCCGCAGGATGCTCTCTGGCCCCTGAATACCATCAGCCCCGGCAGGAGATACCGGAGACATGGTGCGAGCCTGCGCCGAGGAAAGAACCCTCCGTTCTGGACTGCGCCGCACCGGAAGTGGAATACGCCTCGCTTTCCCGCCAGTGGTGGAAGCGTTTTCAGGACAAGGCGCTGGATGCGCTCGTTGCGAAGGCTCTGGCCCGCAATCGCGACATAGAGCAGGGGCTGGCCCGTGTGGACAGTGCGCGGGCCGTGCTTCTTGCCGCGCGCGGCGAGCTTTTCCCTTCGTTTTCCGGGCAGGGTAGCGGAACGCGGAGCCGCCCCAGCCTCGATACTTCTGAGACGCAGGGGCTGGCAAGAGAGCTGGGCGAGCTGGAAAGCCGTGTGGGCAGGCTGGAAGGGACGTCGTTCCCGGCACCTCATGCTCCGTCGAGGACGGGGACGATATGGTCGGGCTCAGTGCAGGCGGTATGGGAACTGGACATCTGGGGTCGCTGGCGCAATGCGGCTTCGGCGGCACGGGAAAGCCTGCTGTCTGCCGAAGAAACCCAGAGGGCTCTCGAGCTTTCCGTGGCCGGCCAGGTCTGCTCCGCGTATTTCGCCCTGCTGAACTGCGACGCACAGCTCGAGCTCACGCAGAAGACGCTGGATTCCCGCGAGCGTTCGGCGGCCCTTTACGAAAAGCAGTTCGAGGACGGCGCTATCAGTGAACTTGATATCCTCAATGTCCGCACGCAGGTGGATACGCTCAGGGACAGCCTGGCTCAGGTCCGCGCGAGACGTGAGCAGGCCGAAAGCGCGCTCCTCCTGCTCACGGGGGAGTCGCCTCGGGATATCTACGCCGGGAGGGCAGAGCGGGGGAGCGGGCTCGCCTCTCTGCCTGCCGTTCCCCAGATGCCTGCCGGACTTCCCTCCGAACTGCTGATGCGCAGGCCGGACATCGCTTCCGCCGAGGCCTCTCTCCGGGCGGCGCATTTCCAGGTGGGGGCGGCGAGGGCGGCCTTTTTTCCCAGTATCAGTCTGACGGGGAGCTTCGGCGTGGAGAGTGCCCAGCTGGGAAGCCTTTTTTCCGGGGATTCTGAGGCCTGGAGCTTCGGCGGCGTGGTGGACTGGCCGCTCCTGACCTTCGGCCGGACATTGGGAAACGTGCGGCAGAGCGAAGCGGCCATGCGCGAGGCGGCCGCAGGCTATGATAAAGCGGTACAGCAGGCCTTCCGTGATGTGCGGAATGCGCTTGCCGTCCAGCAGGGCATGGCGGAAAGCTCAAAGGCTCTTGAAGAAGCGGCGAGCCGCATGGAAAAAGCCGCAGAGCTTGCCCGGCGGCGATACGAGGCAGGCTATTCGCCGTACCTCGATGTCCTGGAGGCTGAGCGGACGCTGTATTCTTCGCAGATGCAGTTCCTGGAGCGGAGGGCGGCGCTGCTTTCTGCCGCGGCGCAGGTCTGCGTCGTGCTTGGCGGCGGCTGGTGAGCACAAAAAAGCCCCTGTTGCGGGGCTTTCTGCGGCGTTCGGCATCAACGCCTGGAGGACTTCGTCTTCCAGCGGTCATGCATCCAGAACCACTGCTCAGGATGCTCGCGGATGAATTCCTCGATGGCGTCCGTATAGAATCTTGCGGCAGTCTGGATATTTTCTTCCCGCGTTCCCGTGAGCTCGGCCGTGTCCAGAGGCTTCAGCAGGCGGAAAACGTAATCTTTTCCTTCCCGCACCAGCACAACAGGCCATACGAGGGCCTTGCCGCGTACGGCCAGGAGGGCAGGGCCGGCATTGACGGCGGCTTCTTCACCGAGGAACGGCATGAAAATGGCTTCGTGCCGAGTGGTGTTATGGTCGACGAGGAAGGCGGCGATGCCGTTCTTGTGCAGAGCGCGGATGACGCTCATGGCGGCGTGGCGGTGGCCGACCATTTCCGCACCGGTGGCTTCGCGGCAGGACGCGATGAATTCCTGCACTGCGATGTCGGGGTAGCGGCGCACTATGACCATGCGGGGGCGGGGAGACTCATAGACCTGCCCGAGCAGGGAGGCGAGAAGCTCCCACGAGCCGAAGTGCGCCGTGGCCGCGACTATGGGGCGCGGGCAGTTCTTCAGTTCTTCGAAAAGCTCCGGCGGGTCGAAGCGCAGGTTGGGGGAGTCCAGCCCGAAATTCCTGGTGAGGATGATCTCAAGGAAAGAGCGCCCGTTATGGATGAAGCTCTCGAGGGCTATGCGTTCCGCTTCTTCCCGGCTTTTCCCGAGATGCTTCATGATGCTCTGGGTGGCCAGTTCGCGGCGCGAAGGGACGAAGCGCCAGATGAGCCGGCCCATGAGCGTGCCCAGGCGTTCGACGCCGGAAAAGCCGAAAAGTCGGAGGAAGGAAGCGAAGCCTTTCAGGGCGCAGAGGCGTATCTTCTGGCCGGCGGTCATGCGTCTTCTCCGGGGATGAGGCCCGCGCCAAGCTCGCGCAGTTCCTTTTCGAGGCGGGCCTTGTTCCTGCTGAGGGTATCTTCTTCTATGTTCGGCACTTCCAGCTGGCCTTCACCCCACGGTTCGCCGAAGCGGATGACGACCTTGGAGAAGGGGAGGGGTATCTGGAACTTGTCCCAGGTGGGGGCCTTGATGGAGTTCTTCATGAAGATGCGCACAGGCATGATGCGGCCGCCGGTGCGGTTGGCAAGGAAAAGGCCGCCCTCCTTGGCTTCGTGCCGGGGGCCGGCCGGCCCGTCGATGGTGATGCAGGCGTGGACCAGCTCGTTCTTCATCATGCGGGCGAGGCTGAGCAGGGCGCGGACGCCGCCGCGGGTGCTGGAACCTCGAACTGCGCCGACATTGTTGGAGGAGAGGATGCGTTCCAGATAGTCGCCGTCCTTGCTGGGGCTGACTATGGCTACCACCTTGAGGTGGCGGGCGACAGGGATGAGCGAGAAAAGCTCATCGTGCCAGAGGCAGAAGATGAGGCGTTCCCCGCGGGCATGGGCGGCGTCCACAGCTTCGCGATTCACTTCTTCGATGCGAAGCGTGGAGCAGATGGCCTTGTAGAGGTTGACCAGCAGGAAGGAGGTGAGGGCAGGGGGGAGATGCATACTTTTCTTATGAGTACCGGAAAGCTGAAAAAAGCCTTTTTGTTGGCGGATTGCTCTTGACGGAGCCAATGATAGCCCACATTATCCCAATGTGCCAGAGACGAAAAGCCCTTTTTTTATGCGGCCCTGCTCTGGAAAAAGCTCTTCGGGGGAAATGTGGCAGAAGGTATGCGATTGAACAAGGCCCTTGCCGACGCCGGCGTGTGTTCGCGGCGCAGGGCGGATGAGTTCATTTTTTCCGGCGCGGTCCGAGTCAACGGTCAGGTCGTGGACAACCCCGGCGTGCGGGTCATGCCCGGCGACAGGATAAGCCTGAACGGCCGTCCTGTCGTGCTTCGGGAACAGAGTTCCCAGGCCTGCTGGCTCATGCTCCACAAGCCTGTGCAGGTGGTGTCCACCGCCAGCGACCCGGAAGGCCGCGAAACGGTGCTCGACCTCGTCCCGGAGCCGTGGAACCGCAAGCGGCTCTACCCTGTGGGGCGGCTCGACTATTTTTCCGAAGGTCTGCTCCTGCTCACCGATGACGGGGAGCTCGCCCACCGCCTCACGCATCCCCGATGGCATCTGCCCAAGATATATCATGTTCTGGTTCGCCCGGAGCGGGGCGAGGAGTCCGTGGATGCGGCGCTCAGGCTTTTCCGTCGCGGCATGACGCTTTCCGAAGGCGACAGGCTCGCCCCCGTGGACGTCACTGTCCTGCCCAGCCAGTCCCGCCGGGGCATCGTGCTTGAGATGGTCCTGCATCAGGGCCTGAACCGCCAGATACGCCGCATGTGCCGCGATGTGGACTTCACAGTCCTGCGCCTGATGCGCGTGGCCGAAGGCCCCGTGGACCTGGGCGATCTGGAGCCGGGCCGCGTACGCCCGCTTTCTTCTTCCGAAGTCTCCGCTCTGCGCCGCGCCGTGGGGCTGGAAGGCTGATCTTCAACATACAGCTCGCAAGAGGTTATGGATATGGATATTCGTTTCCAGGCTGGCGGCGCTTCCAAGTGGAAGGCTGACGCCGTCATCAGTTTTATTTTTGAAGGTGAGGATGCCGAACAGGCGTGTTCCGTACTCATCCAGAACGCTCTCTGGCTGAGCATCGCTCCCGCGTGGCGCGATTTCCACGGCAAGGCTGGCGAGATGACCATGTTCTACGGCCCCAAGGCTATGGATCTCTCCCGCGTGCTCGGCGTGGGCCTCGGCAAGGCCGAACAGCTGGACATGACCGCGTTCCGTTTCGCCGTGGGCAGGGCCATGCGCCAGTGCCGTGAGTATGACCTTGCTGGCGTCGGCCTCGACTGCGCCTCTCTGGCCCGTGTGGCCGAGAAGATGGGCGTGGCTCTCGACGTCCTCGTGCGCGAGGCCGTCATCGCCTCTCTGCTTTCCCTGTATCGCTACGAACGCTGGATGAGCCGCAAGAGCGAGCACGAAGACCCGAAGTGGCTGGCTGTGATGTGCGAAGGCGAATTCGTGGAGAACGACGTCCGTGCCGCCGCCCGCATGGCCGAGGCCGAGGCTTCCGGCATCATGCTGGCCCGCGACCTTGCCAACGATCCTGCCAACGTGACCACGCCTTCCGCTTTTGCCGACAAGGCCCGCGGAGTCGCCGCGAAGTACGGCATGAGCTTCCGCGTGCTCGGCCGTGCCGAGCTCGAGGCCGAGAAGATGGAAGCGTATCTGGCCGTGGCCCGCGGTTCTGCCGAAGAGCCGAAGATGGCCGTCATCGAGTACACTCCCAAGGGCGCAGAAGGCCGCGAACCCGTGGTCTTCGTGGGCAAGGGCCTCTGCTTCGACTCTGGCGGCATCAGTCTCAAGCCTGCCAAGGGCATGGAGGAAATGAAGGGCGATATGTCCGGCGCGGCCGCCGTGCTCGGCGTGATGCAAGCCCTCGGCCAGCTCGGCGGCGGCAATGCTCCCGCCCGCCCCGTGGTGGGCATCATGGCCTGTGCCGAGAACATGCCTGACGGCCATGCCGCCCGCCCCGGCGACATCGTCGTCGCCAAGAACGGCAAGTCCATCGAGATCGTCAATACCGATGCCGAAGGCCGCCTCGTGCTGGCCGACGCTCTGGCCTGGGCTCAGGAGAACTACAAGGCTTCTCGCCTCATAGATATCGCCACGCTCACCGGCGCCTGCGCCGTGGCCCTCGGCCTCGAAGCCGCCGGTCTCTTCTGCGACGATGACGAGCTTGCCGCTGCGCTGTACGAGGCCGGCACAGCCCTCGGCGAACGCTGCTGGCGTCTGCCCCTCTGGACGGGCACCAGCCTCAAGGCTCTCAAGTCTCCCTGCGCCGATCTTGCGAACGCCGGCCAGCGCGAGGGCGGTGCCATCTCTGCTGCCGTCTTCCTCCAGCAGTTCATCAAGGAAGGTCAGGTCTGGGCCCATATCGACATGGCCGCCGCCGACAATGCCGAGAACCCCATCAACGCCAAGGGCGCGACCGGCTTCGGCGTGCGCACCCTGCTCAGCGCGGTGTGGGACAAGGCCGAGGAAGTGCTCCAGTAAGGAACAGGCCCCGCTTCGGCGGGGCTTTCTCAAAATATATCGGGAGGAAGGGGATCATGAGCAGGATGAGCAAGCTCAGCTATACTCAGCAGGTCTGTGTGAAGGCCGCAGGCAAGGCCATGCAGACCACAGGGATGCTGAGGCCCGGCGCCCGTGTGGGCGTTGCCGTGTCCGGCGGTGTGGACAGCTTCGTCCTTCTCAAGGTCCTCCAGCTTCGCCAGCGCATCGTGCCCTTCCCCTTTGAGATCATGGCCATACACCTGAATCCCGGCTTCGATCCGCATAACCATGCCCCTCTTGCCGAGTGGCTGGCGAAGGAGGGCATTGCAGGTCATCTGGAAGTCACGGACTACGGACCGCGCGGCCATTCGGAGGAGAATCTCCGCAACTCCCCCTGCTTCTACTGCGCCCGCCTGCGCCGCAAGCGTCTCTTCGCACTTTGCCAGCAGTACGGGCTCACGCATCTGGCCTTCGGGCATAACAACGACGACCTGGTGACCAACTTCCTCATGAACCTTGTCCAGACGGGCAAGGTGGCCGGCATGAGCATGAACGAGCCGTTCTTCGGCGGCGCATTGCAGGTCATCAGGCCGCTCATGCTCCTTCCCAAGTCTGAGATAGTTCGTGCGGCCCGGCAGTGGGAGCTTCCGGTCTTCTCCAATCCCTGTCCGTCTGCGGGCAAGACCAAGAGGACAGATATGCTCGAGGTACTGGACGCTATGTGCGGCGGCAATAAGGTCAAGCGCAAGAACGTGTTCAACGGCCTGGCCCGCTGGCAGTGGGAACAGAACCTTGTGAGCGGTGCTGTCGATGACGAGTTGGAGGAAGGGCGCACAGCTCCTCCCATGCCTACGGCGCGCGGCCACTGAGCCGGGGGACGATTGACGCCGGGGAACAACTGGGCGTAAGATAAGGAAAGTACAGCGAGATTTTCTCGCGTCAGCCCCGTTAAGGAGAGGTTTCGGGGCTGTTCTTTCACGTCTGCCCAGAAGCGGATATTCCATAAACGAGGCCTGTATGCTCCAAGTCATCGATGAAGCCATTTTCGATCTTATCAATATCACCTTCCATAACGATGTCTTCAACTTCATCGTTCCGCTGTTTTCTCAGACATGGCTGATATGGGTGGGCGTACTCATCTGCGTGGTGGCCTACGCCGTGCATTGCTGGCGCAGTTCGCTGGAACCTGTGGGACGAGTGCTCATGCTGGTCCTGCTCATGGGCCTTTCCGTGGGCGTCACGGATTTCAGCTCCAGTGCGCTCAAGCATTCCATAGGGCGCGACCGCCCCTGCGAGGAACTGCTTGGCGCGAACTATTATGATGCCGCCACTCAGACCTGGTCTGAAGTGACGCAGGAGCTGGCTGAAGACCGGAGGCTGGGCGGCTCCATGCCTTCTTCTGCGGCCGCAGCCTGCATGGCCGTGGCGGTGGTGCTTTCCCTGCTGTTCGCCAAGGCGAACCCGTGGGTGTTCTTCCTTCCTGTCAGTGTGGGCTTTTCGCAGATCTATGTGGGGAAGAACTACCCATTCGATATCTTAGTGGGATGGCTCCTCGGGCTCGTAGCGGTGATAGCGGTATGGTGGGTCTGCCATCTCATCATCATACGCTTCTCGTCTCACAGGAAGCTGGGCTGACAGCAGAGGGCTCCAGGATAATTTTTCAGAAAATTATGGAAAGGCGAAAATTTCTGCTTGACTTATGAGCGGATTCTGGTAGTTCTCTTTTTCGTTCCGTTGGGCTATCGTTCAATTGGCAGGACGTCGGATTCTGGCTCCGATAATCAAGGTTCGAGTCCTTGTAGCCCAGCCAACGGTTTATGTCCCCATCGTCTAGCCGGCCCAGGACAGCGGCCTTTCACGCCGTCAACAGGGGTTC
>JAZQMJ010000281.1:0-3685 GCA_045543435.1 Mailhella sp. | reverse complement strand
TCATCTATCAGATCGTGGACGCCGCCATGGCCGACGTGGACTGGACCTCCCCCGCCGTCGCCTCCGACCACACCTTCTTCACCACCTTCGTGCGCCGTACCGCTGAAGAGATCCGCAAGGCCATGGCCGGCAAGAGCGCCAGCACCTGCCTGCGCGACTTCATCAACCAGGTGGTGAACGGCTTCGCTGAATCTCAGGAAAACATCGACCAGCTGCGCCGCCGCTCCATGCTGGTGCAGTCCGCCATCCTCTCCATCTCCCTGCCTGCCGAAGTGGACGAAGCCGTCCGCAAGGCTTACCGCGACATGTGCGAAGAAGGCGGCGACGGCGAGTTCCCCGTGGCCGTGCGTTCCTCCGCCGCCGGTGAAGACTCCCGCAAGAAGGCCTTCGCCGGCCTGCAGGACACCTATCTGAACATCACCGGCGAAGAAGCCGTGGCCCTCGCCTACCAGTGGGACTGCGCTTCCGCCTACAACCTCCGTTCCATGACCTACCGCCGCGAAGCCATCCTCGATGCCATCGCCCAGGCCGAACGTGAGAACGATCCTTCCATCGCCGACACCGCTCGCAAGGAATGGGCCATCGAAAACACCGCCCTTTCCGTGTGCATCATGCGCATGATCCGTCCTGTCGTGGCCGGCACCGCCTTCTCTGCCGACACCGCCACCGGCTGCCGCGGCACCACCCGTAACGACCTCGTCTCCATCGACTCCAGCTACGGCCTCGGCGAATCCATCGTGGGCGGCATGGTCACCCCCGATAAGTTCTACGTCTTCCAGCGCGACGACGGCACCGATGTGGTCCTCCGCTTCATGGGCCGCAAGACCGTCCGCATGGTGTACAATGAAGAAGAAGGCGGCACCCAGATCGAAGCCGTGCCTGCCGACCTCGTGAACGAATGGGCCCTCGGCGAAGGCGAACCCATCGAAGTCGCCCGCGGCGTGCGCGCCATCAGCAAGGCCTACGGCGGCATCATCATGGACACCGAATTCTGCATCGACGACCAGAAGCGCCTCTGGTTCGTGCAGGCCCGTCCTGAGACCCGCTGGAACGCCGAACTCGACGAACATCCCAACACCATTTTCATGCGCCGCAAGGAAGTGCTTCCCGAAGCCGCCAAGAACGCTGAAGTCCTTCTCTCCGGCAATGGCGCTTCCCGCGGCGCCGGCCAGGGCACTGTGCGCTTCCTGCGTTCCGCCCTCGAACTGAACAAGGTCCAGCCCGGCGACATCCTCGCCGCCGAACGTACCGACCCTGACATGGTCCCCGGTATGCGCGTGGCTTCCGCCATCATCGCCAACGTGGGCGGCGACACCTCCCACGCCGCCATCAGCTCCCGTGAACTGGGCATCGCCGCCGTCATCGGCGTGCAGAACCCCCTCGCCATGCGCGCCATGGACGGCCAGCCTGTGACCGTCGACGGCACCCGCGGCCTCGTGTACCGCGGCCTCCTGCCTCTCTGCGACGTCGGCGGCGAGATGGAAGTGGACAAGCTCCCCTCCACCCGCACCCGCGTGGGCATCGTGCTTGCCGACCTCAACCAGGCTCTGTTCCTCTCCCGCCTGCGCAATGTGCCCGACTTCGAAGTGGGCCTGCTCCGCGCTGAATTCATGCTCGGCAACATCGGCGCCCATCCCGCCGCCCTGGAAGCCTACGACAACGGCACCCTCGAAGGTTTCGTGGAAGCCCGCCTCGCCGAACTGCACGACCAGGTGAGCCGCCGCGTGTCCGAACAGATCGCCGTCGGCCAGGTGCAGAATCCCTTCGCCGAAGTCCAGCTCAAGCCTTACGTCGTCCAGCTCATGGACATGGCCACCCTGTACGCCAACGTGTCCAGCGTGTCCCAGGCCGAAGCTCTCATGGGCGAATACATGATGCGCGCTGAGATGAACCAGGAACTGCTCCAGACCTCCGATGACCTCCGCACCCACATCCGCGTGGTCATGGGCGCCGACGAACCCGGCTCCAAGGTGACCGAAGCCGACGTGGACGCCGCCGTGAAGGCCGCCGCCAAGAAGCCCCTCGTGCAGGAAGTGCTCTTCCGCATCGGCGCCATGCGCAGCCGCGTTGCCGCTCGTACCCGCCTCGGCAAGGAGATCGAAGAGATCCGCAGCATCCCCGAGAAGATCGAACAGCTCATCGTCACCAACGGCCACGTTTCCGGCCGCGACCACTACATCCGTACCCTCGGCCGTAACCTCGCCCTGTTCGCCATGGCCTTCTACGGCAAGGATATCGTGTACCGCACCACCGACTTCAAGAGCAACGAATACCGCAACCTGCTGGGCGGCTGCCTCTTCGAACACAACGAAGACAACCCCATGCTCGGCTACCGCGGCGTTTCCCGCGACATCCACGACTGGGAAATCGAAGCCTTCAAGCGCGCCCGCACCCTGTACGGCGGCACCAACCTCATGCTCATGCTGCCCTTCGTGCGTACCATCGAGCAGGCCCGCTCCATGCGCGCCTACCTCGCCGACGTGCACGGCCTGCGCAGCGGCGATGACGGCCTGAAGATCCTGCTCATGTCTGAAGTGCCTTCCAACGCCATCCTCGCCCGCCAGTTCATCAGCGAGTTCGACGGCTTCTCCATCGGCTCCAACGACATGACCCAGATGGTGCTCGCCACCGACCGCGACAACGCCGAACTCTCCCACATCTACGACGAAGAAGATCCTGCCGTCGTGTGGGCCATCCTGACCACCATCTTCACCGGTCAGAAGTTCTGCAAGAAGGTCGGCTTCTGCGGCCAGGGCGTGGCCAACAGCGCCATCCTGCGCGGCATGGTCGCCCTTGCCGGCATCGTTTCCGCCTCTGTCGTGCCGGATACCTATATGCGCACCAAGGCCGACTTCGCCGCCGTCGAAGCTGAGAACCTCCCCAGCTCCGAACTCGGCGCCTGGCTCGGCCGTCAGCATGCCGCCAAGCTGGTGAAGCTCCTCGAAGAGAAGGGCTATGCCGAAGCCGCCAAGATCGCCGCTCCTGCCGAGTTCCGTACCTGGTACGAAGCCGAAGTGGCCAAGCTCCATGCTGAACTTGCCGCCGCTTTCAGCACTCCCTTCGAAGAATCCGTCCGCCGCAAGCTGCTGGAATTCCGCCGCACCTTCCACAAGCCCGTGACCTACGCCGCCTGGGATTGGGACGCCACTGTGTTCGACGCCCTCCAGCAGGCCGGCTTCGCTTCCTGGGAAGAACAGGCTGAAGCTCTCAAGGTTCAGCGCGAGAAGTTCGCTCACTAAGACCCTGAGGGGCATGGGGGATCGGCGTTCCTCATGCCCCGCCTTCCCGGCCCGCAGACTTCTGTGACGCCGGAATAAAACTAAGAGCCTTCCTCCGAAAGGGGGAAGGCTCTTTTCGCATGTAAAAAGGAGAGATTATGCCGGGAAGCGTATGCTGGCGCAGAGGCCGCCTTCCTTCCTGTTCTCCAGCCTGAGCTGTGCGCCGGAAAGCGTGGCCATGTTTTTCGCGATGGCAAGGCCGAGTCCGCTTCCGCCGGTCTCGCGGTTGCGGGAATTTTCCACTCTGAACCAGGGTTCGAGAACTTTTTCCAGCTTGTCGGCCGGTATGCCGGGGCCGCTGTCGCGCACTTCTATGCAATGGCCTCGCTCGTCGCGGCGCAGGGCCACTTCCGCCGAGCCGGGGTATTTCAGGGCGTTTTCGATGGGGTTGGACAGGCAGCGGCGCA
>JAZQMJ010000280.1:0-2164 GCA_045543435.1 Mailhella sp. | reverse complement strand
CTGCTCGGCATCGCGCAGGACGTGGTCATCGGCGGAACCTCCAGCCTGCTCGGCAGCATATCGCTTTTCGGCTTCTTCGGCATACTTCTCGTCATCGGCGCCGTTTACCTGCGCCGCGTCCTGCTGGGCAGAAAGGAAGTGAAGCGCGGCCCGACCTGGGGCTGCGGCTACCAGTACGGCACCCCGCGCATCCAGTACACTCCCGCCTCCTTCGTGGAGCCTGCGGCCCGCATCTTCGGCTCTGTCATCGGCACCGAGACCAAGCCGCAGATAGACGAAAGCTACTTCCCGCAGAAGTCCAGCTTCGGCGTGAGCGCGCCCGACGTGGTCCGCGGCAAGTTCTACACGCCCCTCTTCGAGAAGATACTGGACGCCTGCAACACGCTGAAGGTCTTCCAGAGCGGCATCGTGAACACATACATCCTCTATATCATCATCACGCTTATGGCGCTTCTCCTCTGGGGGGTGGCATGATGGATATACTCACCTATCTGCTCCAGCTCGTCCTCGCCCTTGCCCTGGCCCCGCTGGTCCCCGGCATCATCAACCGCGTGAAGGCCAAGTTCGCAGGCCGCCACGGCAAGCCCGTGCTCCAGCTCTACTACGATATCGCCAAGCTCGTGCGTAAGGGCGAAGTCATCAGCGATACCGCGACGTGGGTCTTCACCGCCGGCCCCGTGGTCTCCATGGTCACCGCCGTGCTGGCCCTGGCCCTGCTCCCCCTCGGCGGCGTGGCCTCGCCCTTCGGCTTCAACGGCGACTTCATCCTCTGCGCCTACCTGCTCGGCATGGGCCGCTTCGCCACAGTGCTCGCCGCCCTCGACACGGGCTCTCCCTTCGAAGGCATGGGCGCGAGCCGCGAAGCCCTTTTCGGCGCCATCGGCGAGCCGGTGCTCTTCCTGAGCTTCCTCGCCCTCGTGAGCACGGCCATGTCCATGGGCATCCCCTCCACGGAAGTCTCGCTCTCCTCGCTGTTCTGCGGCTTCTCTCCCATGGCGTGGGTCATGGGGCGCCCCGAGATCATGCTCCTCGTGGCGGCCATGGGCGTGCTCCTGCTCGTGGAGAACTGCCGCATCCCCGTGGACGACCCCAACACCCACCTCGAACTGACCATGATCCATGAAGTCATGGTGCTCGACCATTCCGGCCCCAGCCTCGCCTTCATCCTGTATGGCGCATCCGTGAAGCTGTGGATATTCTCCTCGCTCCTCGCCGGGCTTCTGCTCCCCGCCATGTCCATGTGGGCCTACACGCTGGCCATGCTGGCCGCCGTGTTCGGCGTGGCCGTGCTCGTGGGCATCGTCGAATCCGTCATGGCCCGCCTGCGCATGCCTGTCGTGCCCGCGCTCATCGGCCTTGCCGGCGCTGTGGCCTCCTTCGTCCTCATCCTGACTCTGGTCCGGTAGCTGCCATGTACTCGTTATTCCAGTTCGTCATACTCCTGCTCCTCATCAGCGACCTCGTGGTGCTGTGGTCGGGCCGCATACTCATGCTCATCCGGCTCTCCGCCCTGCAGGGCATGCTCCTTGCCGCGCTCCTGCTCCTGCCCATCGACGGGAACATCGACGGCGAGCATATCTTCCTGGCCTGCGCCGTGTTCGCCCTGAAGGGCATCGGCTTCCCCGTGTTCCTCCGCCGCGTGAGCCACAAGCTCGGCATCGAGCCCATGGTGCGCGTGCGCCTCGGCCGCTTCTTCCCCCTGCTGGCCGGCCTTGCCTGCCTTGCCTTCTCCATGCTCCTGGAGAACCGCATTGCCGAGGCTCTGGGCCTCTTCCCGCACATGCTCCTGCCCGTGGCCCTCACCACGCTGTTCACCGGCCTCATCGTGGTGGTGAACTGCGCCAAGGCCCTCACCCAGGTCATCGGCTACCTCGTGGCGGAAAACGGCATCTTCATCCTCGGCATACCGCTCATGACCGAAGGCTCCATGTGGTTCGAACTGAGCATCCTGCTCGACGTGTTCGCCGCCATCTTCGTCATGGCCATCGCCATCAACCACATCAACAGTGCCTTCTCCTCCATCGACCTGGCGCACTTCCGCAACCTGAGGGACTAAGCCATGATGCTCATACTGCTCCTCTTCGTCCCTGTGGTCGCCGGCATCGTCATGTTCATCCCCGGCTCGTGGCCGCGCCGCCAGTTCCTCCCTGTGGTGGGCATAGTC
>JAZQMJ010000279.1:0-5692 GCA_045543435.1 Mailhella sp. | reverse complement strand
TTGCGGGCATAGTCCTCCAGCACCTGAGGGTTATGGATGATCTCGCCCAAGGTGGCCACCTGCTCGCCTTCGCGGGCGGCGACCATGCTGTCGAGCTTACGAAGGGCAAGGGCGACGCCCATGCAGAATCCGGCGCGGCTGGCGCGTATGACGTTCATCATTGGCGGGGCTCCCTGGGTTTGCGAGGATGCAGTTTGCGCAGAAGCGGATAAAGGACAGTCCAGTAGTAGTGACGCTGGAAGAAGTAGGACAGCAGCAGCCACGAGACCACGAAAAGCGTGCCGCCCACGGCCAGCACGAGGAACTGCTGGACCAGCGGCGAGAAGCCGGAAAGCAGGCGGAAGCCGTCATGCATCACGGCAAGCATGATGCCGCAGCCGGGCATGGAAAGAAGCACACTGCGCCATGCCGTTATCCACACGCCCTCGAACGCGCCCGTGGCCCAGCGGCGGCAGGCGATGACGAGCAGGGCTATGGCGTACAGGGCGATGGACGCCGTGGTCACCAGAGCCACGGCCTTCGCGCCCAGAACAGGCACGAGCAGGATATAGCCCGGCACGGCAAGGAGCGTGGCCGCCGTGCCCACCACGGCAGGGGTCACAGTATCCTGCATGGCGTAGAAGGCGCGGCCCGTCACCTGCTGGAGAAGCCAGAAAGGAACGGCAAGGAGCATGATCTGCAGGAGCGGGGCCGCCCCGGAGGTGTGGGAAGTGGAGAAGGAGCCGCCTTCGAAGATGAAGCCCAGCACAGGGCCGGAGGCGGTTATCATCCACGCGGCCACGGGAACGGCGATCATCATGCTGTTCTTCATGGTGCGGTTCAGCGTAGCGCGGAAATGCTCCATGTCGCCCTTGGCTGCCAGCGCCGCGAGGAAGGGGAAGGAGGCCACGCCTGCGGCCTGAGCCACCACGCCCACCGGAACCATCATGATGCGCCGGGCGTAGTTGAGCAGGCTCACCGCGCCGTCGCCGGCCATACTGCCGAAGATGCGCACGAACTGCTCGTCCAGCACCACCACGGACTGACCTATCATCAGCGGCAGGGCCATGAGCAGGAACTTCTTCATGAGAGGATGGGAAAGCCCTGGCAGGAAACTGAAGCCGCCGGCCTTCACCGTGGCCAGAGGCAGGAGGAAGGCGCCGATGGCCGCACCGGCCAGCACGCCCCAGCAGAAGCCTTCCATGCCGTGCGCGAGGCCGAGCCAGGGCAGGCCCACGCCGAAGAGCAGTATGCCGCCGTTATAGATGAGCGGCATGAGAGCAGGCACGAAGAACTGGTGGCGTATATAAAGGATAGCGGAAAGGCAGGCGCCGGGCAGGAAGAAGACCTGGGCCGGAAGCACGATGCGCAGGAACTCCGTGAGGCGTTCGCACTGGGCGGCGTCGAAGCCCGGGGCAACCAGCGGCGCAAGCACGGGAGCGGCTATCCATGCGAAGGCGGAAAGCAGGCCTATGGCCAGCGTGGCCCAGCAGAACACCGTGCCGAAGAAACGCCAGCCGTCCTCTTCGTTCTCTTCGAAGCGGCGGGAAAGCAGAGGTATGAGCGTGATGGACACATAGCCGCCGGCCAGCAGGTAATTCAGGAAATCCGGCACCACGAAGGCCGCGAAATAGATGTCCGCCTCGCCGCCTGCGCCGAACTGCCACGAGATGATCTTATCGCGGAAGAGGCCCATGAAGCGGGAAACGAGAACGCTGAACGCCATGATGAGGGCCGCGGCCCCCATTTTCTGCCGGGAAGTAAGAGCCATGTTCACACCGGGAGGGCGCTGATGCCCTGGTTTCGGGAAACGGAAAGGATGCGCACGCTTTCGGGCACGATGACCACATAGTCGCGCCGCAGAGGCTTGTCGATATCGGTCAGGCGGACATAGGGCAGGCTGTAGAGAGCCCCGGCTTCGAGACTGCAGTCGAGGAAGTGCAGGCCTTCGGTATCCATGTAGTGCCCGACAGTCCAATGGTCCACATAGGGGCGCTCATGCGGAGGGGCAAAGCGCAGGAAACGGAAGACGGATACGCGCGGCAGGGAGGGCTCAGCGCAGGCGCGCAGGCCTTCCCATACTGTCTGGTACGGCGTGCCCGGCGCGAAGGGAGCTTCCGTGCGGAGCTTGGGGAAGTCGTTCTCCTGGATGTCCTCTATCATGCGGTCCACCAGGGCCACATAGTCCGTACGATGCTCGAGTATCTTCTGGAAATTCTCAAGGTCGCGGGCCTGCTCCATCATGGCGCGGTTGAATATCTTCCGCGCATGGAGGGGAGAAAGGCCGAAGAGTACCTGCACGGCATTGAGTACCGCGTACATGGCGCAGAAGTTGTCTATCTTGCCTTGATATAATGCGTGCATCGAATCTCCAGAAAGCTCTCTCCCGCCCGCCTCCCGCCTTGGAACGGGAAAAGGGCGCAAGGCTTACAGCCTCCCTTACGGGATAGCCTGCCCACCTTGCCACGTCAAGAAGCTGGACATGGCGCGGCCGCCCGTGTATAGTTATGGAAGAAAACTATATCACCATAACTTGATATAAAGATACGGACACGGCAGAATGCCCCGCCATTTCTGCCGCAATGGGCTTTGTGTCGAGTTTTTTCTGATGAACATCAAGGAGATACCATGATCCCCTCCAAAGGCAGATACCTTTTCACTTCTGAATCCGTGACCGAAGGCCATCCCGACAAAGTCGCTGACCAGATCTCCGATGCCGTGCTCGACGCCCTGCTCGAGCAGGATCCCAACTCCCATGTGGCCTGTGAGACCCTCGTGACCACCGGCATGGCCATCATCGCCGGCGAGATCTCCACCAAGGGCTACGCCGACCTGCCCGCCATCGTCCGCAAGACCATCAAGAACATCGGCTACACCGGCACCGAAATGGGCTTCGATGCCCAGACCTGCGCCGTGCTTTCCACCATCGACAAGCAGTCCCCCGACATCGCCCAGGGCGTTATCCGCGAGAACCCTGAAGACCAGGGCGCCGGCGACCAGGGCATGATGTTCGGCTTCGCCTCCAACGAGACCGCCACCCTGATGCCCGCCCCCATCTACTGGGCCCATCAGCTCTCCCTGCAGCTCTCCCGCGTGCGCAAGAACGGCATCGTGGACTTCTTCCGTCCCGACGGCAAGACCCAGGTGTCCTTCGAATATGTGGACGGCAAGCCCGTGCGCATCAACAACGTGGTCGTCTCCACCCAGCATTCTCCCAAGGCTTCCCAGGACGACATCATCGAAGCCGTGAAGAAGGAAGTCATCCGTCCCATCCTCGAGCCCACCGGCCTCTTCGATGAGAAGGACTGCGAGATCTTCATCAACACCACCGGCCGTTTCGTCATCGGCGGCCCCATGGGCGACTGCGGCCTCACCGGCCGTAAGATCATCAACGACACCTACGGCGGCATGGGCGCCCACGGCGGCGGCGCCTTCTCCGGCAAGGACCCCTCCAAGGTGGACCGCTCCGGCGCCTACATGGCCCGCTATGTGGCCAAGAACCTCGTGGCCGCCGGCCTTGCCGACCGCTGCGAAGTACAGATCGCCTACTGCATCGGCGTGGCCGAACCCGTGTCCGTTCTCGTGCACAGCTTCGGCACCGGCCGCCTGCCCGACGAACAGCTCACCCAGATCGTGCGCGAAGTGTTCGACCTGCGCCCCTACCACATCATCAAGCGCCTCGACCTCAAGCGTCCCATCTACCGCAAGACTTCCTGCTATGGCCACTTCGGCCGCGAACTTCCCGAATTCACCTGGGAAAAGCGCGACGCCGTGGCCGACCTGCTCACCGCCGCCAAGATGTAAGTCTGGTTTGAAAGAGTGATATACGAGGGGGAGGGGAAACTTTTGAAAAAGTTTCCCCCCCCCCTCGCGCTCCCCCTTCCTTTCAAAACTTTTTATTTGGGGAAGCTTCACATACGCACATAAACCGCGAGGCCGCTGGAACCGAACGAAGTTCGGGCCTGCGGCCTCGCGAATTATGGGGTTGTGGGGCTACGCCCGAAAGGGTGCCCCGAAGGGGCATAGCCGTTAGCGAACGAAGTGAGCTTACGGATACGGGTGCAAAGCGAGATTATCTCCCCCACAAAAAAACTATATTTCCAGCTCCTTGAGCCTTACTTCTATCTCTTCACTGCGTTCCAGCAAGGCGAGCTGTTCTTCCTCTATCTGCGGGATACGGGCTATTTTAGAGTTGAAGCCCTCAGGGTCGCGGGAGAAGAGGTCAGGGTCGGCGATCTCGGCTTCGAGCTTAGCCTGTTCCTGCTCCAGCGCTTCGAGGCGGGCAGGAAGTTCTTCCTGCTCCTTGAGGAGAGCTTCCTGCTCACGCTGTTCCTTATAGGAAAGGCGGCGCTTCTTCGGGGCGTTCTCCTTCCAGTCGGCCTTGGCGGCAGGTGCGGCGGGCTTCTTCTCTTCGGCAGGCCTGCGCTGGCGCAGCCAGTCGGTATAGCCGCCCACATAGTCGCGCACGAGGCCGTCGCCTTCCAGCGCGATAGTGCCGGTCACGAGCTCATCGAGGAAGGCGCGGTCGTGGCTGACCACGATGACAGTGCCCTTGTACGCGGAGAGCATCTCTTCCAAAAGTTCCAGCGTCTCGGTGTCGAGGTCGTTGGTAGGTTCGTCGAGCACCAGCATGTTCGAAGGCTTGGTGAAAAGCTTGGCCAGCAGGAGGCGATTGCGTTCGCCGCCGGAAAGCAGTCCCACAGGCGTGCGCAGGCGGCTGGATTCAAAGAGGAAATCCTGCAGATAGCTGGCCACATGGCGGGTCTCGCCGTTGATGGTCACGCGGTCGTTGCCTTCGGCCACGCTGTCCATCACGCTCTTCTCGTCGTCCAGAGAATCGCGGAGCTGGTCGAAGTAGGCTATCTCAAGGTTGGTGCCGAGGCGCACAGTACCGCAGGTCGGCTCAAGGTCGCCGAGCAGGACGCGCAGGAAGGTGGTCTTGCCTGCGCCGTTGTCGCCGATGAGGCCTATCTTGTCGCCGCGCTGTATGATGAGATCGCCGCCTTCGAAGACCTTGTAGCCGTCGGGCCAGGTATAGCCCACGCCCTTCATTTCGACCACGAGCTTGCCGGACTTCTCGGCCTCCTGCACGTTGAGCGTGGCCGTACCCATGCGGGCGCGGCGGGCGGCGCGTTCCTCGCGCATCTTGTAGAGTTCGCGCACGCGACCCATGTTGCGGGTACGGCGGGCCTTGATGCCCTGGCGTATCCACACTTCTTCCTGCGCCAGCTTCTTGTCGAACACGGCGTTCTGCATGTCTTCGGCATGCAAACGTTCCTCGCGACGTTCGAGATAGGTATCGTAGCCGCAGGAATAGGTGTAGATCTTGGCGCGGTCCACTTCCACGATGCGCGTGGCAAGGCGGCGCACGAAGGCTCGGTCGTGGCTGATGAAGACCAGCGTGCGCGACTGACGCGCAAGGTATTCTTCCAGCCACGCGATGGTGCTGATGTCCAGATGGTTGGTGGGCTCGTCGAGGAGCAGGATGTCGGAAGCGATGAGCGCGCGGGCCAGAGCCACGCGGCGGCGCGTGCCGCCGGACAGCGTAGAGAAATCGACCTCAGGATCGAGGCCGAGGCTGTTGAGCACGCCCAGCACTTCGCCGTGGCGTTCCCACACTTCGCCATGCTCCATGATCTTGTCCACCTCAGAGGCGAGGTCGGCAGGCAGGAGGTCGCGGCGGTCAAGTCGGATCGTAGCCATGTCGTTCTGT
>JAZQMJ010000278.1:0-11138 GCA_045543435.1 Mailhella sp. | reverse complement strand
CGGCTTGTTTTTCTTCAAACCTCTCTCATTCCCTGTCAATTATACATTTGAATATTTCCTTGGTGTCCATAGAGAAGAGGGTATACCCGATCCCATTCCGAACTCGGCAGTCAAGCTCTTCATCGCCCATGATACTGCATACTCTTGTGTGGGAAAGTAGGCCGATGCCAAGGTTTTCTTTGGAAAGGTCGTCTCATGACGGCCTTTCGTCGTTTAAAGCCCCGTGTTTCCGTGCCAGATGAACTGTGCCCGGACGCGGGGCTTTTGGCGTTTGGGAGGGGGGCGTGCTTTGAAAAGCGGAAGTTTTTCCCTTCGCCAAAGGTCAATCGCCGCTCCCCATATTTGCCTTTTCGGGTATCGCTCTGCGTTGCCCTTTATTTTTTTTTGTCATACTGTCTGCCTAGGATAACTTCTTCAGGAACAGGATGTATCCATGAGCAAGGCATTCAAGCAGGCAGACCGGGAAGCGTATATCACGCTCGGTCTTTATGTTTTCTTTTTTCTCTGGTGGACTCTTTTTGCCTTTGGTCTCGGTTCTGGCGATCCCGAGGAATACAGCTATATTTGGGGGCTTCCAGCGTGGTTCTTCTACAGCTGTGTAGCTGGCTATCCTGTGGTCACTCTCATCCTTTGGGTCGTCGTCAGAAAGTTTTTTTCTGATATTCCTCTGGATGACCGGGGAGAAGAGGATGAAAATAAGGAGGGCCGCCCATGATGTCTGCGATCTTTCCTCTTGTCGGCTATCTCCTTCTGACCCTTGCTCTTGCCGTTTGGGCGCAGCATAAGGCAAAGTCTGGTTCCTCGCTCAATATCGTTGAAGAGTATTTCATTGGCGGCCGTTCTATGGGCGGTTTCGTGCTGGCTATGACCATCATCGCCAGCTATACCAGTGCCAGCTCTTTTGTGGGAGGCCCCGGTGTTGCCTACAGCCTGGGTTTGGCCTGGGTACTCCTTGCCATGATCCAGGTCCCCACGACGTTTCTGACTCTTGGCGTGCTTGGCAAGAGATTCGCTATCATTGGCCGTCGCTTAGGAGCGGTCACTATCACTGATTTCCTCTACGCCCGCTATAAGAGCGATGTCGTCGTCATCCTCTGTTCCATGGCCCTTCTTGTATTCTTTGCGGCTTCTATGGTGGCGCAGTTTATCGGCGGTGCCCGCCTGTTCCAGGCTGTAACGGGTTATCCGTACGAGATAGGGCTCGTTCTGTTCGGGATGACAGTGGTCATCTATACTGCGGTGGGCGGCTTCCGGGCGGTAGTGCTTACGGATGCCCTGCAGGGCGTAGTCATGGTCGTGGCCTCTGTGGTGGTATTCATGGCAGTGCTTGAGGCAGGGGGCGGAATGACGCAGTGCATACAGACGCTGAAGGGCATAGACCCCGGCCTCATCACGCCGTCTGGTGTTGGCGGGAAAGTGCCGGCGCCGATGCTGTTCTCTTTCTGGGTCCTCGTCGGCCTTGGCATCCTTGGCCTTCCTCAGACTACACAGCGCTGTTTCGGATATAAGGACTCCAAGTCCATGCATAACGCCATGGTGATGGGCACTCTCATCATCGGCTTCCTGCTCCTGTTCATGCATTTGGCAGGCGTGCTCGGCAGGGCTGTTATGCCGGGATTGAGTTCCGGCGACCTCATCATCCCTTCTCTCATCCTTGAGCTTCTTCCGCCGTTCTGGGCAGGCATTTTCGTTGCCGGGCCTCTGGCGGCCATCATGTCCACCGTGGACACCATGCTCCTGCTGGTATCTGCGGCCATCATCAAGGATCTCTACATCCGCTACAGCCTCAAGAACGATACTTCGAAGATTTCGCCGAAGAAGCTCAACAGGATGAGCTTCGGATGCACCCTTGCGGCTGGCGCACTCGTGTTTGCGGCGTCCTTCAATCCTCCTGAGCTTCTGGTATGGATCAATCTTTTCGCGTTCGGCGGTCTTGAGGCTGTATTCCTGTGGCCCATCATACTTGGCATGTACTGGAAGAAGGCCAATGCGACAGGCGCGGTATTTTCCATACTCATTGGTCTCACGGTATTTATTTTTATTTCCGTATTCAAAGTCCAGCTTGGCGGGGTCCATGCCATCGTTCCTACACTGGCCCTTTCCTTCCTGGCATTCTGGGCTGGGAATAGCTTTGGTGAGCCGGTTGGGCCGGACGTGCGGCGTATTTTCTGGGATGAGTAGTCCGGATTGAGACATGAAAAAAGGCGTTCCTTTTGGGGAGCGCCTTTTTTGTTCAGGATCAGTTCTGGAAATGCTGTTTGAGATGGTCTACGGCATAGGCCACTGTTTCTTTGGTGAGCGGCTCGCACAGATGTTTCGGATCATCCTTCTGGAAGCCGCCGGGGCGCAGGTCGCGGCAGAGCAGGGAGCCGAAGCGTGCGGTAAAGCCTTCGCAGAAGCCATAGGCTATCTTCATCATGTCTTTCTTTTTCATGCCGCGGGCCGTGGCATAGATGCCGATGAACATGAGCGCGCCTTCCACAAGGCCGCACTGGCCGCGGAAACGGCCGCCGCCGTTGAGGCATATGGCAGAATCGAGGACCTGCTGGTTTATCTCTACCCCGAACTCCTTGCCAAGGCAGATCAGGGTGGTGATGGCGCAGTTGTAGTCCTTGTCGTGGTAGAGATGATGGATAAGCTCGTTATGGTCGCTCATGGGGGATTCTCTCGGAAAGAGGTTACAGAAGGCGGAATACCTGTTCTGCGGTGTCGGCAAGGTTGCGGAAGGCGTTGTTCTTGTCCAGAGCTTCTTCCAGGCTCACAGGGGCGCGCATGATGGGGAAGAAGGCATCTATGCCCTGCTGGTTCACGGCTCGGGCATCGTCGGTGACACAGCCGGAAAAGGCGATGACCCTGCATCCGTGAGCCTTGGCCCGCTTGGCCACGCCTCCCGGGGCCTTGCCCATGGCCGTCTGGGCATCGATGCGGCCTTCACCGGTGATGGCGATGTCTGCGCCGGTGAGAGCGCTGTCTATGCCGACGGTATCCAGAACGAGGTCGACGCCGGAATGAAGACTGGAGTTCAGGAACGTGAGGAAGCCGAAGCCGAGGCCGCCTGCGGCGCCGGCGCCGGGATAGTCGCGCATATCCTTCCCAGTGAACTCAGCGCAGACGCGGGCATAGGACGCCATATGGGCATCCGTAGTCTCTACGTCGCGCAGGCCTTTCTGCGGGCCATAGACGGCGGCAGAACCGCGGGGGCCGCAAAGGGGATTGTTCACGTCGCAGGCAATGCTGAATTCCGCATCGTGCAGTTCAGGCATGACATGTTCAGCGGAGATGGAAGCCACATCGGCCAGCGCTTTGGCGCCTCGCCCGACTTCGTTCCCGCTGCTGTCGCGGAAGGAGAAACCCAGGGCCTGAAGCATGCCCATGCCGCCGTCAGTGGTGGCAGAGCCGCCAATGCCCATGACGAAGCGCCGGCACCCCTTGCGCAGGGCATGGGCTATCATCTCGCCTACGCCGTAGGTGCTGGCGGAAATGCCGTCGCGTTTTTCCACGGGAACGAGGGGAAGCCCGGCGGCCGCGGCCATCTCCATGACGGCGAGCCCGTCTTTCAGGCCGTATTCTGCGGATACCGGTTCTCCCAGGGGGCCGGAGACTTCCGCCGCGGTACGCTCAGCTCCAAGGCCGGCAATGAGGGCGTCAACGGTGCCTTCGCCGCCGTCGGCGAGCGGCAGGCTCACGATGTCGGCATCGGGATGGGCGCGGAGTATCCCTTCCCGTACGGCAGAGGCGGCTTCAAGCGAGGAAATGCTTCCTTTGAAAGAATCCATGGCTATGACGATTTTCATCAGCGGCACACCTTTTCTTTTTTAGCTTTTTCCCAGGGCAGGCATCTGCCGAGCGAGCAGGCCTGTTCCAAGTCGTCGCAGGCATCGCCTTTCCGCCCTTCCAGGAAGGCGGCTCCGGCGCGGTAGATATAGACGAGCGGTTCTTTCGGATCCAGCTTCACAGCGTATTCGAAGTCGCGCTGAGCCCCCTTGGGGTGGTTCTGCTTCAGGCAGATGAGCCCGCGGTTGGCATACGCTTCCGCGCTGGGGGAAAGGCGTATGGCCTTGGTTGCGTCGTCGAAGGCTTCGTTCAGGTATCCGAGATCGGCAAGAGCCCTGCTCCTGAGCAGATAGGGGGCGGCGTCCAGCGGGTCGGCTTTTATGGCCTTGTCCAGAAGAGAGGCCGCCGTTGCAGGGTCAACGCATTCCCCGCTCTCAGTCCAGTATTTTTCCGCTTCTTTCAGCAGATTTCTGGCCTCAGGGGAAACTCCGGCCTTTACAGGCGGCGAGTTTTTTTCAGTCTGCTGTTTCTGTTCGATAGCAGAGGAGTCCTTTTCGAAAAAAGGAATAGAAAAGGATGGCCATGAACAGCCGGAAAGAAGGCTGAAGAGGGCGAGGCAGGGGGCAATGCGGAAAAGGAGCTTCATGCTTTCTCCTGCTCGAAGGAGTGAAGTATCGAGAACAGGATACAGAGTAAGCTCCAAGCCCCTCTTTCGTCAAACACGGAGAGGAATCGAGAGGAAAAATACAGGCCGCAGAACAGCGGTGAAGGGGATATTATTTTTTTTCAGCCAGTTTCTGCAGGGCGGAGAAGTAGTCCTGTGCGGCAGAGGCCGCGTCTTGAGCGTCGGCATGGCGCATGGCGTTCAGTATGCGTGCCAGATGGGAGAAAATGATCTCGCTGTCGTGCAGGTCGCAGGAGGCGTAGAGGCGCATGAGGGATTTGCCTTCCGGCAGGCAGGCAGAAAGGGCGGCGTTGACACTGCAGTTCCCCACGAAGCGGGCGGCTTCCATGAAGAACTGCACCTGAGCCTGCACGAAGGTCTTGGTATCGCCGTTGCGCAGGGCCGTGCCGACAACGGGAAGTATGCGTTCAAGGCTGAGTATCTGCGAGGGCCTGATGACCAGAGAGCAGGCCTGCATGATGGAAGGGATGAGCAGTATGCTTGCGCTCAGCCTGTCTGCAAGGTTGCTTTGGGTCGGATGCCCGGCAGGCAGTGCGCGTACGCGAGTGCCGCTTCCGTGTACGGTCTCAAGTATGCCGCGCCCGGCCAGAGCGCTGAGTGCGGCACGGAGCGTGGTACGATTGACGGAAAACTCCTCGGCGAGAACTCGTTCGGAAGGCAGACGTTCGAACAGTTTCCAGCGGCCTTCGAGAAGAGCCTGCTCAAGTGCCTGTTCAATTAATTTCTGCTTGCTCATTGCTACCTCGATAAACGTGGATCTCTGGTTGCGTTCCCTGTATTTTTGCTCTTGAACGAGAGATGTGACAAGTTTTTTATGAAGATTTGTAAAAAATATGTACTTTATTGTAATAATAGGAAAAAATATTTAAAAGTGGTTCATCCATAATTAATGTCCGAGAAAATTCCGGGGGGATTTCACGAGATTTGAAGCTTTCTTGCAGGAGGTTTCAGGTTTTATAAAAAATTGATTGAACCAATTTACAATGATATGTTTTTTTTCTAAGATATCGCGGTCTATTCTTTTTCATATCCCGGAGGCTCACATGGTTTTTTCTCGCTGGTCAGAAGGCTTTCCGGGACTTCTATGGACTGTTGAGCAGAGCCGTTCCCGCTTGAAGCTCCTCAACGCGTGGGAGATAGACCAGCTTGGGGAAAATACGTCGCGCCTTCTCAAGGACGTCCAGTTCCGCAGGCGCATGGTGCTTAAGTCCGACCTGCCCCTGCTGAGCGAATTCTGGGAGATGGTGGGCAGCCGCCAGCCTGCGGCGGTATCTTTCCGCCTGAAGAAGACCCCCCATGTCACCTACCAGCTTCAGGGATGGCCTGATCCTGCGGATCCTGAACTTTATTTCGGGCTGTTCATGGAAGCCATGCTTCCTGCCACCTTTGTGGCCAACGGAACGGCCGGGACATGCCAGCTCGCCCTTGGCCGGGCCCAGTATCCTGTTCTGGTGTTCAACCTCAGGCAGGGGGAGATAGTCACCTGCAACGAGGCCGCCAAGGATCTTTTCGGCAGTGCGACCCGGGGTGGGGAAGAATTCCTTCTGGAAGACATCGCCCCGGCAGAGCTTGGCGATGCTCTTTTCGAGGCGGCCAGCTGTGCGCTGCAGAGCGATGTGTGGGCCGGCACGCTCATGCTGAAGAGCGGTACTGGCGGCATCCTTGGTTCAAAGGTGCGCATTTCTCCCTGTTCTTCTGGCGATGGCATCGTTCGCATCGCCCTGCTCAACATTCCTGATGCTCCTGCCTCCTGCGACCTCCGGCCGTATGACGAAGTGGAGACGCTGGCGCCTTTTTCCCTGAGGGCGGAACTCGAGAAAATGCTGGCCTCCTGCCCGGGCTTGGACGGACTTATGTTTTCCGATATCCAGTCTACGTCCGGCAAGGTGGAGATATATGGCGTAGGCCGCCTCTTTGAAAAGCTGGACTGGGGCGTTTCCTACGCCTATGAAGGGACCATCGCTCAGGATATCGAGCGCTTCTGCCTCGATTCCCTTACTGTGGAAGATACTCTGGACAGCATCAAATCCATCGACTGGGCCATGTTCATCCCCTGCGGTGTCCGTTCGTACTTCGCCAAGCCTTTCTATTCTGCCGAAGGCCTGCAGGCCGTTCTCATATTTGCTTCCGATACGCCTGGAGACAAGGGGATGAATGAAGCCAGTTTCCGCCAGCTGTACGATCAGTTCGCTAAAATGGCTATGCGCTGGCGTCTGCTGAAAGGGAATAAGTAAAAAATTTAAAAAATGCGAAATTTTCTCTTGACGAACACGGGCAGTTCTGGCAAAAGAAACAGCGCAACGGGGTTGTAGCTCAGTTGGGAGAGCGCTTGAATGGCATTCAAGAGGCCAAGAGTTCAATTCTCTTCAGCTCCACCAGAATTTCGGCTCACGAGAAATCGTGAGCCTTTTCTTTTCCATCGGTCCGCGTTTTCTTTGGCGGATTTCATATAGAAGAAAGGGGGATCCTCTCATGAGGGTCCCCCTTTTCTGCATATCGGCAGGAGAGCTTGCTTTTGAGAGCGGCTTTCCTGCTTTTTTATTTCTGTTCGAACATCTTCACATAGGCGGCGTAGGCAGAGGCTATGGGCGAGTCCGGCGGAAGCTGTGCTTTGCCGAGACTGGGCGGTCGCTGAGGCTTAGGAGCTTCCGGGACTTCGGTGATGCCGATATTCTGGAGCGATTCCTTGCCCATGAGCAGGTGCAGTTCCACCTTCTGGAAGAACTCTTCGTCCATGAAGGCGTTCACGCGTTCGAGTATTTCCGGAACGGCGTAGGAGAGTTCCTGCAGGGCGCAGGAATCGTCGCCGCCGATGAGCAGTATGCCGTTCCTGTGGCCCAGCGGGCGCGCTATGGGGGCGATGTCCGGCCCCATGACTATCTCCCAGTTCCGCCAGAGATGTCCCAGAAGCGTCTGCTGCGGCTTCATGCCGCGCGCGGCCAGCCAGCCCGTAAGGTCGGCTCCGATATGCGCGGTATGGTTGCGGCGGCGATTGAGGTCGTGCCCTGCGAAGCGCTTATGGTATTTCTTGTCGTCCATGCGGGCCAGAGTACCCGACTTTGGCCCGCATGAGAAGTGCTAGCCGAGTATGGCCTTGATATCGGCTTCGGGGGTGGTCACAGGGCGGATGCCGTATTCCTTGACCAGAAGGTCGAGCACGGCGGGGGAAACGAAGGCGGGCAGGGAAGGTCCGAGCCAGATGTTCTTCACGCCGAGGTACAGCAGGGAGAGCAGGATGGCCACGGCCTTCTGCTCGTACCAGGAGAGCACGAGGGTGAGCGGCAGGTCGTTCACGCCGCACTGGAAGGCGTCGGCAAGGGCGAGAGCCACCTGGACAGCGCCGTAGGCGTCGTTGCACTGGCCCATGTCCAGAAGGCGGGGCAGGCCGCCGACAGTGCCGATGTTGAGGTCGTTGAAGCGGAACTTGCCGCAGGCCAGAGTGAGGACCACAGTATCTTCGGGAGTCTGCTTCACGAAGTCGGTGAAGTAGCTGCGGCCGGGCTTTGCGCCGTCACAGCCGCCTACGAGGAAGAAGTGGCGGATGGCGCCGGCCTTCACGGCATCCACGATGGTGCCGGCATGGGAGAGGATGGCTTCGGAGCTGAAGCCCGTGGTCATGGTCGTGCCGCCGTTGGTGCCGGGGATGAGCGTGTCTTCAGCATAGCCGCCGAGTTCGAGGGCCTTGTCGATGACAGGGGAGAAATCCTTCTGACCGCCCACATGGACCATGCCGGGATACTGCACCACGCCGGTGGTGAACACGCGGTCGGCATAGCTTTCCTTCACGGGCATGATGCAGTTGGTGGTGAAGAGGATGGGAGCAGGCACGCCGGCAAGCTCTTTCTGCTGGTTCTGCCAGGCAGTGCCGAAGTGGCCCTTGAAATGGGAGAACTTCTTCAGTTCAGGGTAGGCATGGGCGGGGAGCATCTCACCATGGGTGTAGATGTTCACGCCGCGGCCTTCGCTCTGCTTGAGCAGGAGTTCGAGGTCGTGCAGGTCGTGGCCGGAAACGATGATGAAGGGACCCTTTTCGATGGTCAGGGGCACAGTCACAGGGGCGGGAACGCCGTAGCCGCGGTTGGCCTCGTGGAGCATGGCCATGCAGGTGATGTTCACCTTGCCGGCTTCCATGACGGCGGCCAGCAGTTCTTCGGCAGGGGCGGAAGAGCCGAGCAGGGCCAGTCCCTTATAAAGGAAGGCGTCCACTTCGTCGCTGGTGCGGCCGAGGGCGCGGGCATGGTGAGCATAGGCGGCAATGCCCTTCATGCCGAAGAGGAGCAGGGATTTCAGGCTGCGGACATCTTCCGGGGCTTCCCAGATGCTGTTCATGTCCAGAGGTTCGGTGAGGCAGGAGGAACGCTCCATGCGCACGCGATCCTTGATGGCGGCGATGGAGAGATCGTCGAAGTTCACGTTGGTCAGCGTGGTGAAAAGGGCGTTCTCGACCAGCGTATCAAGAGCGGGGGAACGCTTGAGGCCGGGGCAGGAAGCAAGGGCGACGAGTTCGCCGATGATGGCGTCCTGCAGGTTGGAAGTTTCGGCTTTCTTGCCGCAGACGCCGGCGCGGGTGCAGGCCTTGCCGCCTGCGGTCTGTTCACACTGGAAGCAAAACATCTGGCTCATGAAAATCTCCTTGGGTAAGCAGTAGAGGAAGGGGGGCTTCGACTCTATTAAAAGGAGATTTTCCGCTTAAATTCTGTGAGCGTGGTCACAAAACAGGAATAATTATCGTTAGCGAGCTAATTTTCAGCTCTCAGCGAACTATCCCAGGCCCTGTAAGGGAGTTTGGAAAGCTCGACATTGAGATAGCGGGATATCTTGCTCACCTCTGCGCCCAGCCAGTCGGGCCTGACGAAATCCTGCTCTTCGGATTCCAGCTCTATCTCAGCGACGATGAGCCCTTCGTTGGCTCCCATGAATTCATCGACTTCCCAGACATCGCCGTTCTCTTCGAAGGTGAAGCGCTTTTTTTCGATGACTTCGCCGGGGTCGAGCCCGTCAAGAAGGGCCTGTGCTTCATCGAGGGGGATGCGGTATTCGAATTCGCTCCGGGCTATGCCTTCGCCGCGATATTTGATGGTGAGCGTGCCTTCCTCGCCAGCTACGCGCACGCGCACAGTGCGATCCTGCGTACGGGCGATGTAGCCCTGGCGGAAGAGCACGCCTTCGGAGCGGCCGCGCCAGCCGTCGTCCTTCACGAGGAATTTGCGTTCTATTTCCTGCTGCTTCATGGCTTCTCCGGGAACTTACTGGATCGACTTATAAAACAAGGTGACGGCCGCTACGCTGAGGAAGAAGAGGACGAAGCGGGTGAACATTTTCTGGTTGAGGTAGCGTCCGGCCCTGAAGCCCAGCTCCTGACCTATGAGTGACGCGACTGTGCCGCTCACGGCAAGCTTGAAAAGGTCGGCAGTGTACAGGCCTGCGGCCCACTGGCTGAAAAAGGTTGCCCAGCCGCATACTATGAAGAGCATGCTCATGGTAGCCCGGGAGCGGTCTTTGTCCCAGCCTTTGAGCAGGATGAAGATGCCGATGGGCACGCCGACAAGCGAGACCGTGGAGCTGGCAAAGCCGCTGGCGACGCCGGTGAAGATGAGAGAAAAGCGGGAATCCGGCAGACGCCACGAACTTTTATCTCGGAGGAGCTGGAGCAGGAGAAAGCACACGATGGCAATGCTTATGGCCAGCTGCAGTACGCTCATAGGTATGATCTTCAAGGTATAGGCGCCGACGATACAGCCCGGAACACAGCCCAGCCACATCATTTTGACATCGGACCAGTTCGCGAAGCGATGGTACAGCCACGCCAGCTGTACGGCCGTAAGCACGCCGACGATGCAGCAGACAAGCACGGCATCCGTGATAGGCAGGCCCAGGGTCAGTATGGGCAGGGCTATCATCATGATGCCGAAGCCGGCAGCACCGCTCGTGAATCCTCCCAGAAGCAAGCCTATGAAAACCAGGATCATTTCTTGCGACATAGTGCGGTCCCCCTTTTTCAGGAAAACGCAAAATCAGGAAAATCGCAAGACTGCGCTTAAAAGAAAACGGGGCGGAAAGCTTTCGCTTTCCGCCCCGCGGGATCTCAGAGGAAGTCGATATTAGTTATCGAACTTCTGACGGAGAAGGTCGCCAAGGGTCTGGGTCATGGTGTTGTCGCCAGAATGGTAGTCCTTGGGCTTGCGGCGTTCTTCATCGTCCTTGATCTGCTTGATGGAGAGGCCGAGGCGGCGTTCATCAGCGGACACATGGATGATCTTGGCCTGCACGGAATCGCCTTCCTTGAAGAGTTCGGAAGGAGACTTCACCTTCTTGCCGAGTTCGGTCACATGGATGAGGCCTTCGATGCCTTCTTCCACTTCAACGAACAGGCCGAAGTCGGTCACGTTGGTCACAGTGCCGGTGATCACGTTGCCCACGGGGTAGCGGGCGGGCACGGAAGCCCAGGGATCTTCGGCGAGCTGCTTCATGCCGAGGGTGAACTTTTCGTTCTCCTGATCCACGGTGAGAACCTTGGCCTGAACGACGTCGCCGACCTTGTAGACTTCGCCGGGGTGGCGGAGCTTCTTGGTCCAGGAGATGTCGGACACATGGATGAGGCCGTCGATACCGTCTTCGATGCCGATGAACATACCGAATTCGGTGATGTTCTTAATGACGCCTTCGATGATGGTGCCTT
>JAZQMJ010000277.1:0-3005 GCA_045543435.1 Mailhella sp. | reverse complement strand
GATGCAGGATCTGCAGCGCGGCCGCGCCGGGGATATCCGCGCCGCGGTTGAGGAGGGCACAGTTTTCCTCGCCATCGGCACCGGCATGGAGATTCTGGGCAAGTACCGCCAGTGCCTTGACGGCAGCCGCATGGAGCTTGTCGGCGCGGTGGATGCCTGGGTCAGGGACGAGAAAGAACGCATTGTCGGAAACTACGTCTTCGACTGCCAGGGCATCGGCACTGTGGTGGCCTTCGACGAAGGCCTCATCGCCCCGGACGAAACGCTCTCCCTGAAGAAGGGCGCGCTTGCCCCCTTCTCCTCCCCCTATTTCATGGCCAAGGTCGGCAAGGCCATGGAGGCCTTCTGCGAACGGCAGGGCGTCTCCATGGACACGCCGCTCAATGAGTTCCCCGCCAAGGTGCGCAAGTCCCTGTTCTACGGCGAACCCGGCGGCGCGACCCGCACCGGAAGCCTGCGCCGCAACTTCATGGGCGGCACCTCCCTTTCGCAGGAAGGCGGCGAGGAAACGCTCTCCACCGCGCACTGGCCCGGCGTGATGTATCTGCTGGAACAGCGCATGAAGCGCGGCGACCAGTGGAGCGACATCCTGAGCCGCTTCAGCTACGAGGTGGAATGCCCGGCCTGCCACGGCACGCGACTGCGCAAGGAAGCCCTCTCCGTACGGGTGAACGGCCTGAACATCGAGGAATTCTGCAACCTTTCCATCGAACGTGCCCTCGAATGGGTGAAGGCCCTGGAATTCACGGGCCGCCATGCCCTCATCGCCGAGCCGCTCATCAAGGAGCTGACCTTCCGCCTCGGCTTCATGGTCAACGTGGGCCTCGAATACCTCACCCTCGGCCGCGCCATGGCCACGCTTTCCGGCGGCGAAGCCCAGCGCATACGCCTCGCCTCCCAGCTCGGTTCCGGCCTCGTGGGCGTGACCTATGTGCTGGACGAACCCTCCATCGGCCTGCACCCGCGCGACAACGAACGCCTCATCCGCACCCTGCGCTCGCTCCAGCAGAGGGGCAACACTGTGCTCGTGGTGGAACACGACGAAGCCACTATCTGCGAGGCCGACACTGTGCTCGAAATGGGCCCGGGCTCCGGCTCGCAGGGCGGCGAGCTGGTCTTCGCCGGCAGCGTGAAGGAACTCCTGCGCGACTCCGATTCCCTCACGGCCCGCTATCTGCGCGGCGACCTCAAGATACCCGTGCCCGAAACGCGCCGCCGCTCCGACAAGTTCCTCACCCTGCGCGGCGTGAGCACCAACAACCTCAAGGACATCGACTGCGCCATACCGCTGGGCACGCTCACCTGCGTCACCGGCGTTTCCGGCTCAGGCAAGAGCTCGCTGGTCATCGACACGCTGTATCGCCGCGTGGCGCGGCACTGCGGCCTGCGCACCGAACAGCCCGGCCCCATGCGCGGCATCGAGGGCCTTGAGAACATCGAACGCATCGTCTCCATCGACCAGACACCCATCGGCCGCACCCCGCGCTCCAACCCCGCCACCTATACCAAGGTCTTCGACGATATCCGCAAGATATTCGCCATGACGCCGGACGCCCGGAAGCGCGGCTACACCGCCAGCCGCTTCAGCTTCAACGTTTCCGGAGGCCGCTGCGAGACCTGCAAGGGCGACGGACAGATACGCGTGGAGATGCACTTCCTGCCCGATATCTTCGTGACCTGCGACCTCTGCAAGGGCCGCCGCTTCAACCGCGAAACGCTGGAAGTGCGCTACAAGGACCTGAACATCTCCGAAGTGCTCGACCTCACCGTGCATGAAGCGCGGGACTTCTTCTCCAGCTATCCGGCTCTGGAACGCCGCCTCGGCGTGCTGGAAGACGTGGGCCTCGGCTACATACGCCTCGGGCAGGCCGCCACCACCCTTTCCGGCGGCGAGGCCCAGCGCATCAAGATATCCCGCGAGCTGGGCAAGAAATCCCTGCCCAAGACGCTCTATATCCTCGACGAACCCACCACCGGCCTGCACATGCACGAAGTGGGCAAGCTCATCACAGTCCTGCACCACCTCGTGGAGCGCGGGGCCACTGTGGTCGTCATCGAGCATAACACCGATGTCATCCTCTCCGCCGACCACGTCATCGACCTCGGCCCGGGCGGCGGCGAGAACGGCGGCACCATCATAGCCTCGGGCACGCCCGAAGAGCTCATGGCCGACCCGGCCTCCGTCACCGGCCAGTTCCTCGCCGAAGAACGCCAGAAGCGCCGCGCCTTCATCGAAGCGATAACGAAATAAGGAGCATCCATGAAAAGACTGCCCTTCCTCACCGCCCTGCTCCCAGCCTGCCTCCTTGCGCTCTCCGCTCCGGCCGAAGCCAGGCCCGTGGCGGCCACGCTCTACCCTGCCGGAGCCGTCGTCACGGAAGAGGCGGAAGCCATCCCTGACGACGGGCGCATCGTCCTCCAGCTCCCTGCCGGGGCGGACGCCGCTTCGCTCTCCGTATCCCTTTCCCGGGGCGGCGTGCTGAGCCGAACGCTCACGCTCCTGCCCGGCCAGCCCGCGCCTGCCGTGAAAGCCCTGCAGAAGGAGGCGGACGCCCTGCGCGATTCCATAAACCTGAAATCCAGCGAACTCGCCAGCGTTTCGGCCATGCGCTCTTTCTGGAGCCAGCCTCCCTACAGCCTTTCCGCCCCCTCTCTGGAAATGCTGAACGGACTCATGGAAAAGCTCTCTCAGGACAGCGCACAGCAGATGGCCTCCATAGCCGAGAAGGAAGCCGCCCTCCGCGCCGAGATACGCGAGCTGGAACGTCAGGCCGCCGGGCTCGATACCCGCATCCGCGCCCTCGGCAAGCAGAACGCCGATGTGGACCAGTGCGTGCTCCATGTGGACGGCACGGGCTCCGGCCCTGTGGACGTGCGCTGGTCCTACTGGATCGAAGGCGCGAACTGGAAGCCGCAGTACCGCGTTTCCGCCGACTCTGCCACGGGTCAGGTACGCATAGCCATGCAGGCCGAGCTTGCCCAGAACAGCGGCATGGACTGGAACG
>JAZQMJ010000276.1:0-1581 GCA_045543435.1 Mailhella sp. | reverse complement strand
TTGTCTTCCTAAGACCGCTTGGCCTCCGACTTCGCATCTCACAAACTCTCTACTTCCCAAACAGGCTCTTCACAGCGTTCCCGAGGTCTTTGGCGGCTTTGCCGAGGCCTTCGCTTCCTATGGTGAGGGAGACGCGGGCTTTCTTGAGGGCGTCCTTGGAGGCGGAGCCGAGCTGGGAGGAGACGGACTTCAGCACGCGCTTGGCGGCCTGCGCCATGGTCACGCCGGACTGGCCGTTCTCGCGGCCTATGTCCTTGAGGCGAATCTCGGGCAGATCGGCCTGGAAGTCGAGCTTGAGGGCGGGCATGCGTATGGCGGCCTTGCCGTTGGTGATGACCAGCTCGTCGATGATGACTTTCTTGGTCGGGCCTTCGTCCTTGCCGGACTTGGCGTCCTGCTTCTGCTTCCTGGCATCGGCCTTTTCCTGCGCCGCGCCAAGCTGTTCCACGTTCTTGATGATGTCGTCGAAGTTATTGGACTTCTGGCCGAGCTCGTAGATGATGTCCGGCGAGTCGATGGCTATCTTCTTGATGACGATGACGTCGTCCGTGAGCGTGGACTTGTCCAGCGCGACGCTCACCGAGCCCACGCGGGCGGCGTGCGGGGCGGTGTAGCCCTTGGGGTTGCCCAGCACGAACTCGCGCAGGACGCCTTCGCCGGAGAAGAGGGAAACGTCCGCCTCCTTGAGGAAGACGTGCGTGCCCGTGATGTCCGGGCCGAACTTGTTCACGCCCGCTTCGATGATGGGGTTGAGAGAAACGAGCAGGGCCGTGGCCGCACCGGCGACGAGCGCGCCTATGCCGCAGGGTATGAGTATCCATTTCTTCATGGCGTATTCCTTATTGAAAGTTCCTGGCGGGAGGATAGGGGATTTGCGGGGCGAGGTCCAGAACTCAGGCCTGTTCGGGGGCATCGCCGGAGAGGAAGCTCTCGTCCACCTCCACGAGCATGGGCATGCGCCTGGGGTCGGAGAAGTCCGGCTCGTGGTCGGAGGGCTGGGGCAGGGCGGAAAGGCCCTGTTCGGCGGCCCATGCCTCCACGGCGGCCTGAATGTTGGCGAGGAATTCCTCCATGTCGCCGCCTTCGGGCGCACAGCCGGGCAGGTCGGGGAATTCGCCTGTCCAGTCGCCCATGAAATCCTGCGCAGCGTAAACGGTGTACTGCATCTTTCCCCCTGATATCACTGCTGTTTCGGAAGCATTATCCACGTCTGCTGTTTGCGTATGGTCTCGGCCCAGTGCGCTTTGTAGGCCATGCGCGGGTCGTCGCTCATGCCCATGTCGTAGCGGGCCACGCCTTCTTCGCAGAGCCATTCCATCTTCTTGAACTGCATGAGGTCGCCCACGGACCACGAGCGCAGTTCGTTGTCGTAGCTGAACTGCTGGCCGCGGTACACCGAGCCTTTGGGGCTGGGCCTGTGCGCCGTGACGTAGTCGCCGCGCGGGCCGATGAGGAAGGGCCGCGAGGTGAGTTCGCCCCCGGCCAGACTGCCGAAGATGAAGCCTATGTCGCGCCCTTCGTGCATGGCGAAGATGACGCGCGCGCACCCGGCCTGCGGGCCCACGGCAAGGCGGTGCATCA
>JAZQMJ010000275.1:0-2211 GCA_045543435.1 Mailhella sp. | reverse complement strand
AAAAATGATGTTGTCTCCCTAAGCCCGCTTGGCCCCCGACTTCCAGGGGCAAGGTGCATCTCGTGTCCCGCCGCACCGAAGCCGACGCCCCTGCCGACCATCAGGAGATCGTCGACGCCATGAAGGAAGGCGTGGAATTCCACTTCCTCACCGGTCAGGACAAGCTCGTGGTCGAGAACGGCAAGGTCACCGGCCTTGCCTGCGTGGCCATGCAGCAGACCGAACCCGACGATTCCGGCCGCCGCGGCGTGAAGCCCATAGCCGATTCCGGTTTCGTCATCCCCTGCGACCATGTCATCGCCGCCATCGGCCAGATGAGCGAACGCGACATGCTCGTGGAAGCCGACGGCATCGCCTGCGACCGCAAGAACATCATCATCGTGGACGAATATCAGGCCACGTCCCGTCCCGGCGTCTTCGCCGGCGGCGACGGCACCACCGGCCCGCGCTCCAAGGGCCCCAGCGTGCTCATCCACGGCATGGCCCAGGGCACTATCGGCGCCCATGCCATCGCCAGCTACCTCGAAAGCGGCAGCAAGCCCTTCATCGCCCGCGAACGCATCAGCCAGCTCATCAGCCAGGGCGACCTGCTCGGCGATTCCCCTGTCTGCGGCCAGGAAATCAAGCCTCGCGTGAAGATGCGCGAACTCGAACCTGCCGAACGCGCCCACAACTTCAACGAAGTGGAACTCGGCATGGACCAGGCTTCTGCATGGAAGGAAGCCGAACGCTGCATGCGCTGCTACCGCATCCTGTCCATCGTCACCAAGTCCCCCCTCGCATCGGCCCAGCCGTCTGCCTAGAGAGGTCCCATGAAAGCAGTCATCAACAAGCGTGAGATCACCTTCGAACAGGGAGAGACCATACTTCAGGCCGCCAAGCGCAGCGGCATCTTCATCCCCTCGCTCTGCCATTATCACGCCCTCGACCATAAGCCCGGCACCTGCCGCGTCTGCGTGGTGGAATGTACCGATGCCGAAGGCCATACCAGCCTCGTCACCTCCTGCAACACTCCCCTGCAGGAAGGCATGCGCATCGAAACGCGCTCCAGCCGCGTGCGTCAGGCGCAGAAGCTCCAGGTGGAACTCGTCTTCGCCGACCACGACCAGAACTGCGTGGCCTGCGCCCGCCACGGCGACTGCGAACTGCAGAGCCTCGGCGAATACGTCGGCCTTTCCACCAACCGCTTCGCAAGCCGCCTCAGCAACGGCCGCCCCTTCGACGACACCATGCGCGGCATGGTGCGCGACATGACCAAGTGCATCCGCTGTCTGCGCTGTGTGGAAGTGTGCCGCAAGGTGCAGGGCGTGGCCGCCCTCACTGTGGACGGCACCGGCACCGGCGCCCATGTAGGCGTGGGCATGGCTCCCAGCCAGGACATCTCCGCCTGCATCCAGTGCGGCCAGTGTACCATAGTCTGCCCCACCGGCGCCCTTGCCGAGCGCGACCAGAACGACGAAGTACTGGACTTCATCGCCGACCCTGAGGTGACCACCGTGGTCTCCTTCGCGCCCTCCGTCCGCGTCGTCCTCGGCGAAGCCTTCGGCTTCGGCCCCGGCGAGAACGTGGAAGGCCGCATCGTGGCCGCCCTGCGCCGCATCGGCTTCGACGTCATCACCGACACTGACTTCGCCGCCGACGTGACCATCATGGAAGAAGGCACTGAGCTCCTCGGACGCATCAGGGATGGCGGCAAACTGCCCATGTTCACGTCCTGCTGTCCCGGCTGGATGAACTTCGTGGAAAAGCATGTGCCCGAAGGCATCCCCTTCATCTCCAGCACGCGTTCGCCTCAGGCTATACAGGGTTCTCTGTGCAAGACCTACCTTGCCGAAAAGATGGGCATCGATCCTGCCAGGATGCGCACCATCTCCATCATGCCCTGCACCGCCAAGAAGGACGAAGCCGCCCGCCCCCAGCTCTCCAAGGATGGCGTGGCCGACATCGACACTGTCCTCACCGTGCGCGAGCTCTCCCGCCTGCTGCGCCGCTGCGGCATCGACCTCGCCAAGGTCGAGCCTGAAGCCTTCGACGATCCCTTCATGAGCGATTCCACCGGTGCGGCCGCCATCTTCGGCGTTACCGGCGGCGTCATGGAAGCCGCCCTCCGTACTGCCTAATGTTTTTTTACATTTCGGAATCTATAGTCCAGACAAAAGCTCGAAGCCCCTGGAGTTGGGTATCCTTGTCGATGTCGCGGAGAATCTTCAT
>JAZQMJ010000274.1:0-11909 GCA_045543435.1 Mailhella sp. | reverse complement strand
TTCAAAACTTTTTATTGAGAAAAGGCCTCCCGGAAAGACAAATTCCAGGAGGCCTTTATCATTTAATAGCGCAAGGCCGACTGCCCTTTCGAAGACACACCAAACAAAATGTCGACATTTTCTCTGAATATTATCGCTATGCGCCGAACAGCATCAGCTTTTTTTCTATAACGGCGCAACATGATTCCAAACATGAAGCTCTTTCCATTCAAGAAAATTTTTTCATACATAAGCCTGTCGTTCTTAGCTTGTTCATTTTTCTCAACAACAATCAAATCTCTTTTTCACAAATCTAAAAAAGATATTTTAACCTTTTAAATCTGGACCTATACAGTAACATCACTGTCATTATAGCCATTATTGACTTGTCTGATGATTTGTGATTTAGCTAACAATAACTAGGGAATCGTCCCTCACATCTTTTTGCAAGGAGTTTTTTATGAAAAAGCTCGCAGCAGTTGCCGCAGCAGCCGCCATCCTTGGTTTCGGCTCCAATGCTATGGCCGCTCAGTATGAACTCAAGATCCAGGCCGCCCAGGGCAGCTCCAGCATCTACACCCAGGTGCTCGAACGCCTCGGCGACCGCATCGAAAAGCTCTCTCAGGGCCAGATCTCCGTCGAGATCCTTCCTGAGGGCGCTGTCGTTAAGGCCGGCGGCATCCTCGATGCCGTGAACAAGGGCCTCGTGAACGGCGGCCAGGCCTGGACCCACTACTGGTCCGGCAAGCACCCCGCCGGCGTTCTCTTCGCCGCCCCCACTGCCGGCCTCGGCATGGGCCTCGACCAGGACTCCGTGATGGCCTGGTATCTCGAAGGCGAAGGCCATAAGCTCCTCGACGAGTACTATCAGCAGATCATCAAGATGGACGTCAAGCCCTACCTCTGCATGCCCATGGGCCCCGAGCCCTTCGGCTGGTTCAAGCAGAGCTACAAGACTCTTGACGAGATCCGCAAGGTCAAGTTCCGTTCTCCTCCCGGCGTGCCCGCCCTCTCCTTCCAGGAACTGGGCATGAAGACCGTGGCTATGCCTGGTCCTGACATCATCCCCGCCGCCCAGCGCGGTGTTATCGACGCCGCTGAATGGATCAGCCCCGCCGACGACGCCATCCTCGGTTTCCAGGAAATCTGGAAGCACTTCTATCTGCAGGGCCTGCACCAGGTCATCTCTATTGCTGACGTTCTCATCAATAAGACCTGGTACGACAGCCTTCCCGCCCACCTGCAGTATGTGATCGACGAATCCATGAAGGCCTGCGTGACCGACATGAAGTTCTACAACGTGTCTGCCAACTCTGCCGCTCTTAAGAAGCTCGTGCAGGAACAGGGCGTCATCATCGAAGAAACTCCCACCGACTACGTGGCCGCTTACATGGCCGCCGCTATGAAGGTGAACGACCGCTTCGCTAAGGACCCCTTCTACGCCAAGGTTCTGAAGTCCCTCCAGGACTGGGCTCACCTCACCGTGCCCTACCAGAAGCGCTGCAACGGCATCTACTACAACATGGGTCAGGCCGCCATGGACGCCGGTGTGATCACCGACTACCAGAAGTAATCTGACTTAAATACCGGTTTCTCTGGAGGAGGAAGAGGGTTCTTCCTCCTCCTTTTCCTTTTCGATCCGCCGAAGTACCGAGCTGACGCGGAGCGGGCAGAAACCGCACAAAACTCCCTGAGGAGTGGTTTTCAATGCAGAATAACGACGCTCTTGAACGCGCCATGGCCACTGTGCCTGCCGGCGCTCTGCGCACCATCAATGCGCTTGACGGGCTGAGCGAATTCACGGGCAAGGCCGTTTCCTGGCTCTATATCCCCATGGTCGCCGCTCTCGTGTTCGAAGTGGTCATGCGCTACGCCTTCCATGCTCCGACCATCTGGTCTATGGACGTGGCCGTCACCCTCTACGCCATCAACTTCATGATCAGCTCCCCCTACTGCCTGCAGTCGGGCGGCCATATCCGCATGGACTTCTTCTACAGCGGCTGGTCCGTGCGCCGTAAGGCCACCATGGACCTGATCATGTACATCCTGTTCTACTTCCCCGTCCACGTCGTCTTCCTGTATGTGGGCTTCGAATTCTTCTGGGAATCCTTCACCACGGGCGAACGCTCCATCATGAGCCCCTGGATGCCCCTGCTGTGGCCCATGAAGATAGCCATCCCGATCAGCCTCGTCATCATGCTGACCCAGGGCGTTTCGGAAGTCATCAAGTGCTGGTTCCGCAGAAAGACCGGCGAAAACCTCTGGGCTACTGAAGAAGCCCTTGAGGATGAAACCACTCAGGTTGCGGAGAACTGATCATGGAAATATCCTATAACGAACTTCTCGGCCTGATCTCCCTCGGTGCCATGTTCCTGCTGTTCTGCACCGGCTTCCCCATTTCCTTCATCATGATCTTCAGCGGCCTCGTGTTCGGCTACCTCGGCTTCGGCAAGGTGGTCTTCATGCTGCTCACCCTGCAGTTCGACCAGCTGATGACCGACTCCGTCATGGGCGCAATCCCGCCGTTCCTCCTCATGGGCTACCTCTTGGAGAACGCGGGCTTGATGGACAGGCTCTTCCGCTCCATCCAGATGCTGCTCTGCCGCCTGCCCGGCTCCCTGTATGCCGCCGTCATCGGCACCGGCACCATCTTCGCCGCCGCCACCGGCATCGTGGGTTCTTCCGTGAACCTGCTCTGCGTCATGGCTGAGCCCGGCATGCGCCGCCCCGGCTCCAACGTGCGCATGGGCGCCGGCGCCATCGCCGCCGCCGGTACTCTGGGCATCCTCATCCCCCCGAGCGTCATGCTCGTGGTCATGGGCCCCATCATGGGCGTTCCGATCACCGACCTGTTCGCGGCCGCCATCATCCCCGGCCTGCTGCTCGCCGGCATCTATATCGCCTACTCCCTCATCCGCTGCGCCATCCAGCCTGAAATGGGCCCGCCCCTTCCTAAGGACATGTGGCCCACCAGCATGCGCTCCGCCCTGTGGGACATGGTCGTCGGCGTCCTGCCCCTGATGATCCTCATCTTCTCCACCCTGGGCTGCATCCTCATGGGTATCGCCACTCCTACCGAAGCCGCCTCCTGCGGTGCCGTCGGCTCTCTGCTACTGGTCATCGGCTACGGCCGCTTCACCTGGAAGGGCCTGAAGGAAGCCCTCTTCAAGACCACCAAGCTCGGCGCCATGATCCTCATCATGATCGCCTCCTGCAACTTCTTCGGTGCGGTGTTCTCCCGCCTCGGCAGTGCGGCCTGGCTGTCCCGCTTCCTGCTGTCCATGGACATTCCTCCCATGGCCATGCTGGCCCTCATCATGATCATCATCTTCTTCCTTGGCTGGGCCATGGAATGGATCCCGATCGTGCTGATCTTCCTGCCCCTCATGCTGCCCACCATCGAAGCCATGCACTTCGACAAGCTCTGGTTCTGCCTCGTCATCGCCGTGACCCTGCAGACCTCGTGGCTCTCGCCGCCGGTGGCCTTGTCGGCGTACTTCATCAAGGGTTCCATCCCTCACTGGAAGCTCATCGACATCTACAAGGGCATGTTCCAGTACATCGGCTGTCAGGTCGTGGGCATCATCCTCATCATTGCCTTCCCTGCCATCGTCACCTGGCTGCCCATGTACATGAAGCAATAGCTTTGCGCAGTCATGCGTTCCGTCTCTTTCCCTGCTGAGATAGGACGCTGTAAAAAAGGCCGCAGTCCCTGTTCAACAGGACCGCGGCCTTTTGCTATTAACATATTTTAAATCTATTACTTCTCGATGACAGTGCCGATGCCCTGGTCGGTGAGCAGTTCGAGGAGCACGCAGTTCTCCACGCGGCCGTCCACGATGGTCACCTTGTCCACGCCGCTGTTCAGGGCGTTCAGGCAGCAGTCTATCTTGGGTATCATGCCGCCGGTGAGCGTGCCGTCCTGCTTCATGCGTTCGGCATCGGCGATGTTGAAGTGTTCGATGAGCTTGCCTTCCTTATCCAGCACGCCGGCAACATCAGTGAGCATAAGCAGACGTTTGGCCATGAGGGCGCCGGCCACTGCCCCGGCCACGGAGTCGGCGTTGATGTTGTAGGTGTTGCCTTCGGCGTCCACGCCCACAGGAGCGATGACGGGCACGAAGCCGTCGTGGATGAGCGAATTCAGCAGGCGGGCGTTCACATGCGTCACTTCGCCCACGTTGCCGAGGTCGATGATCTCCGGCGGCTGTTCCTGGCCGTGGCTGATGGTCATGGCCAGCTTGCGGGCTTCGAGCAGTACGCCGTCCTTGCCGGAAAGGCCGACAGCCTTGGCGCCGGTCTTGTTGATGAGGTTGACCACGCTCTTGTTCACAGAGCCCACGAGCACCATTTCCACCACGTTCATGGTAGCTTCGTCGGTGACGCGATGGCCCTGGCGGAACTCGGACTTTATCTCCAGCTTGTTCAGCATCTGGTTGATCTGCGGGCCGCCGCCGTGCACCACCACGGGGTTGATGCCCACCAGCTTGAGCAGGCTGATATTGCGGGCGAAGGCCAGCTTGAGGCTCTCGTCGGTCATGGCATGGCCGCCGTATTTGATGACGACAGTCTCGCCGTGGTATTCGCGCAGATAGGGCAGGCTCTCGATGAGTACCTGGGACTGCATGCGGGCCCGTTCCTTCGGGTCGGTGAACATGGACATATATGCTCCTTCGCGCCTCTGGAAGGGCGCTTGGTTTTTCCCGGCTATTTTCTACGCAATGCCTGCCAAAGTCCAGCTTTTTCCCCTGCCGGATTTTTTGATTAAAATCCCTCCCAGCCACTTGCGGAAAGGCTTCGCAATACTTAAAGCATTGCGTAAACAGGCGCAAAAGGTTAGGAATAACCTTCAGCACGCGGAAAAGATACCGCAAATTCAATTCTGGAGTTCATATGCTCACTTCCATCGCTTACGCTGCCGGCAACGCCGGCGGTGCCGCCGCCCAGGGCCCCATGGGCGCCTTCGCCTCCCTCATGCCCCTCATCCTCATGTTCGTGGTGTTCTACTTCCTGCTCATCCGTCCTCAGCAGAAGCGCCAGAAGGAACACAAGGCCATGATCGAAGCTCTCGGCAAGGGTGCCTATGTCATGACCTCCGCCGGCTTCCTCGGCCGCATCGTTGACATCGAAGGCGACATCCTCGTGGTCGACCTCGGCGAAACCAAGGTCCGTATGCCCCGCAGCTTCGTGAGCGGCACCTACGACCCCAAGACTCTCGGCAAGACCGAGACCGCCGAAAAGAAGTAAGCCTTTCCGGGACTGCTCCCACAGCCTCCGCGCCCCTCTCTGGAGGGGCGTGGGGTTTTGCGTTTTTTCGCCGCAAGATATTTCCCCACTGAATCAAGGACTCGACAATGAAAGCTCTGCGCTTACGCCTTGCCATATCCCTCATGGTTCTGCTCGTGGTGCTGGCCTATGCCCTGCCCAACCTGCCCGTCATCGGGAATTCTCCCCTCGGCGCCCTCATGGAAGACCGCATCAACCTCGGCCTCGACCTTAAGGGCGGCATGAACCTCACGCTCGGCGTGGACATGGACAAGGCCCTGCAGAACACCCTCACCGTCAACGGTCAGGAAGTGCGCGACCGTGCGAACCAGGAAAAGATCACCATCATGAAGCCCCGCCTCAATGCCGAGGGCAAGCTTGAGATCGCTCTTCCCCGTGCCGATCAGGCCAGCGAATTCGAAGCCATGATGAAGAAGTGGTTCCCCAATCTGGTCCAGACCAGCTCCGCCAGCACTCCCGCCGGACTCGTATACAGCTATGAGCTTTCTGGCGACATGCGCCGCCTCACCGAAGAGATGACCATGGAGCAGGTGGTCCGCACCATCCGCAACCGTATCGACCAGTTCGGCGTGGCTGAACCCGATATCCGCCAGCAGTCCAGCAATCAGGTGCAAATCCAGCTCCCCGGCATGACCGACGCCGATCGCGCTGTGCAGATCATCGGCCAGACGGCCCACCTCGAGTTCCGCCTCGTGCGCGACGATGTGGACCCGAACGCCATGATGCTCCCTGCCGGCACGGCCCGCTTCCCCATCATCCATAAGAATCGCGACGGCTCTGAGACGCAGGGCACCATCGTGCTCGAATCCGAAGCTCTCATGGGCGGTGAAGACATCACCAACGCCCGCCCCGCCTTCAACGAATTCGGCCAGGCCTATGTTGCCCTCGAGTTCAACGGCCGCGGCGCCAGCAACTTCGAGCGCATCACCGGCGAAAACATCAAGAAGCGCATGGCCATCGTCCTCGACGGCAAGGTCTATTCCGCCCCCACCATCCAGGACCGCATCGCCGGCGGACGAGCCTCCATCACCGGCAGCTTCACCACCGAAGAAGCTCAGGACCTTGCCATCGTCCTGCGTGCCGGCTCTCTGCCTGCCCCTGTGACCATCCTTGAAGAGCGTACCGTCGGTCCCTCTCTCGGCAAGGAATCCATCAACAGCGGCATCAAGGCCTCTCTCGTTGGCGCCGCCGCCGTGGTCATCATCATGCCTCTGTACTACGGCATCTCCGGCCTCATCGCCGACGCCATGCTCTGCTTCACCATCATGATCCTCATGGCCGGCATGACCCTCTTCGGCGCCACCCTCACCCTGCCTGGCATCGCCGGCATCGTGCTCACCATCGGCATGTCCGTGGACGCCAACGTGCTCATCTTCGAGCGTATCCGTGAAGAGCTGAAGAAGGGCATGACTGCCTTCGAGGCCGTGCAGGCCGGCTTCAGCCGCGCCAGCGTGTCCATCCTCGACTCGAACCTCACCACCCTCATCACGGCCGCTATCCTGTACCAGTTCGGCACCGGCCCCATCCGAGGTTTCGCCGTCACCCTGTCGCTGGGCATCCTGGCCTCCATGTTCACGGCCATCTTCGTTTCCCGAGCCATCTTCGAAACCTGGGTCAAGCGTTCCAGCACCCAGAAAATCAGCGTCTAGGCTCAAGAGGTTCCTATGGGTTTCGCAATCCTCTCCCGTCAGACCAACATCAACTTCGTTGGCTTCCGCAAAGTCGCCTACGCCATTTCCTGCCTGTTCATCGCTATCGGTGTCTTTGCCATCATCTTCAACGGCGGCCTGCGCTACGGCGTGGACTTTGCCGGCGGTGCGATGGTCCAGATACAGTTCGAACGGCCCATCGCCGACGAACAGGTGAAAAACGCTCTTCAGAACGTCGATCTCCCCGGCCTCACGGTCCAGCAGGTAGGTACCGAAGACCGCGACTACATGCTGCGCTTCTCGATGACCAATACCGAGAATCAGGACCTGCGCAACGAAGTCTCTGCGGCACTCAAGTCCAGCATCCCGGACAACCCTTCCACTATCCAGCGCCTTGAATCCGTCGGCCCCAAGGTGGGCAACGACCTGCGCAACATGGCCATCGAAGCCCTGTTCTACGCCGTCCTGCTCATCACTGTGTACATCTCCGGCCGCTTCGAACACAGCTGGTTCATCGCCGGCGCCATGGCCTTCGTGCTCTGGGGCGCCGTGTACGGCGCCGGCTGCCTCGGCTTCAACCGCCTCATCGGTGTGGGCATCGGTCTGGTCATCACTCTGGCCGCCTGCTGGAAGCTGAAGCTGAACTTCGCTCTGGGTGCCATCCTCGCACTCATGCATGACGTCGTGGTCACGCTGGGCATCCTCACCCTCATGGGCGTGGAGATCGACCTCAACGTCATCGCCGCCCTGCCCACCCTCGTGGGCTACTCCATCAACGACACCATCGTCGTGTACGACCGCATCCGCGAAAACCTGCGCGCCGTGCCTGCCGACATCGAGGTGAAGCCCTCCATGGCCGACATCCTCAACAAGTCTGTGAACCAGACCCTTTCCCGTACCATCATGACTTCCGCCACCACCCTGGTGGCCAGCCTTGCCCTGTACATCCTGGGCGGCAGCGTCATCCACGACTTCGCCTTCACCATCACCCTCGGCGTCGTCTTCGGTACCTTCTCCTCCGTCTTCGTGGCCTCCCCCATCCTCATGGCTTTCGGCAACGTGGACCTCTACCACCAGAAGGCCAATAAGAACGACGACTACGAACGCCCCGGCGAACACGGCGTCGTGTAATACAGCCACAGCAAAAAAAGAGCCCCTCTGGCAGAACCGGAGGGGCTTCTTTTTTATCCGAACAGGCTCTAGGCCAGCTTCTTCCCATCGGAAAAAGCCTTGCCGACCTTTTCGCCAAGCACGCGATATTCAAGCCGTACCGGGTCGTACACTATGGGCTGGAGCAGGCCGGCATCCACATTGCCGTCTTCGCCGAGCACGCTCTCATCCACAGAAACGTTCACGATGCGGCCTACCATGTGGTTGCTCTCCATATCGTACGACACCAGCTCACATTCGAGGGCCATGGGAAGCTCCTCGATGATGGGGGCATCCACGAACTCGGACTTCCGGGCCGTGAAACCGGCCTTGGCGAACTTGTCCGCCACCTTGTTGCCGGAGGCAATGCCCACATAGTCGCATTCTGCCAGTCTGCCGCGCGTGCCGATGCTCACAGTGAAGGCCTTGCGCGCAAGGATGTTCTTCGTGGTCTTGTGCCCTTCGGAAAGGCAGATGCCCACCATGTCGTCGGTATGGATGCCGCCCCATGCGGCATTCATGGCATTGGGCACTCCGCTTTCGTCATAGGCCGCAACGATGAGTACGGGCATGGGATAAAGCCATGTCTTGACGCCGAAATTCTTTCTCATAACTCACCTCACAGGGATACTTCGTAAAAACGTCCGCGTTCTCACAGCGGGAAATGACAGCGCACGACATGCCCCGGCCCAAGTTCGACCAGAGGCGGCTCAAGCTCGCGGCAGAGCGGCTTTGCGTACGGACAGCGGGGATGGAAAGCACAGCCGGGAGGAGGCGCGAGCGGGCTCGGCATCTCGCCGGCAAGAGGCTTCCTCTCTCCCCTTCGGGAAGGATCGCGCGAAGGCGCGGCGGCCAGAAGGGCTTCGGTATAAGGGTGAGCCGCATGCTTGAAGAGTTCTTCGGCAGAGGCAAGCTCCACGATGCGGCCAAGGTACATGACGGCCACCCTGTCGCTCATGAAGCCGATGACGCCGAGGTCGTGCGAGATGAAAAGATAGCTCAGCCCCATGCTCTCCTGCATATCCTTGAGCAGGTTGAGGGCCTGCGCCTGCACCGAAGCGTCGAGCGCGGATACGGGCTCGTCGCAGACAAGCACGCCCGGTCTGGCTATGAGGGCGCGCGCCACCGCCACTCTCTGCCTCTGGCCGCCGGAAAATTCATGCGGGTAGCGGTCGAAATGCTCCGCCTGGAGTCCGACCTGTGCGAGGATATCGCTCACCCTCCCTCTCAGCTCAGCACGGGAAAGAGGACTGCCCGCCGCTCTCGCCGCGAGCATGAGGGGCTCGGCTATGCTCGCCCCCACGGTCTGGCGCGGATCGAGCGAGGAAAACGGGTCCTGGAAGACCATCTGTATGCGGGAAGCCCGTTCCAGAGGCGTCCAGTCCGCCAGCTCTCTTCCGGAAAGCAGTATCGAACCGGAGCTGGGCGGCAGGAGGCCGACGGCCATGCGGGCCAGCGTGGATTTCCCACAGCCGGATTCGCCCACAAGCCCGAGAGTCTCCCCCGGATGGAGGGCGAGGCTCACATCGTTCACGGCTTTCACGCTCGCCGGGCGCGGGTCGAACATACCGCGCCGCACAGCGAACTCCCGGCTCACGCCTTTCATTTCCAGCAATGCGTCCATAAATCATTCCCTTATGCGTCAGACCTGCCGGCAGTTCTCCCGCCAGCTCCTTCCAGCCTATCCCAGCCTATTGGACGCCGCAAGAGTTTCGCCCTGTAACAGTCCAGAAAATATAAAAGTCTGGACATCGTGCCCTACCTGTTCTAATTGATGTGACAGGCCAGACTCCGTACCTTGTCATCAAAATGGCAGTACTGCCGCATTCGCCATGTTTTTTGACAAAGTGTTACATTCGCCGGGTTTCGATTGCCCTGCGGGGGCTGTTCTGCGAAACTTGCGTATCATTCCTGTACTGCAACAGAGCGTTTTTATGCTGAATCGTTTCATCGCTTCCTTCTGCCTGCTGGCGGCCCTGTGCCTCCAGCCGCTGTCTGCCTCTGCCGACGTACCGGCCTTCACCTTTGCCGACGTACAGGCCAGAGCCCAGGACCTTGCCCGCGCCCCCTATGCCGCAACGCCCTCTGTTCCTGAATTCCTCACCAAGCTGAGCCACGCCGACTGGCACGCCATACGCTTCCGCCCGGAAAAGGCCGTCTGGGCCGCCGAGGAACTCCCTTTCAACATACAGCTCTTCCATACCGGCCTCTACTACGACAGGCCGGTGACCATACACCTCGTCGACAGCACTTCTGTCACCCCTCTCGCTTTCGACTCTTCCATGTTCCAGTACGGCTCTGAGGCCCTTGCCCGCCAGAGCGCAGAAGCCAAGGGGCTCGGCTTCGCCGGCTTCCGCATACACTACCCGCTGAACCGCCCGGACTATAAGGACGAAGTGGCCGTTTTCGTGGGCGCTTCCTACTTCCGCGCACTGGGCAAGGGCAACAACTACGGCATCTCCTCCCGCGGCCTCGCTCTGGATACGGCCTGCGCCCAGGGCGAAGAATTCCCCTACTTCAAGGAATTCTGGATAGAACGCCCCGCCGCCGACGCCAAGAACATCACCATCTACGCGCTCATGGACAGCCCCAGCCTCGCCGGCGCCTACCGCTTCATCATCACCCCCGGCGCCCCTACTGTCATGGATGTGCAGTGCGCCCTCTTCGCTCGTGAAGGCGGCAGGAATTTCGAAAAGATAGGCCTCGCCCCGCTCACCAGCATGTTCTTCTACGGAGAAGAGAAGAACGGCCGCCCCGGCGACCACCGCCCCGAAGTGCATAACTCCGACGGCCTGCTCTTCGAGAACGGCAAAAGCTGGACCTGGATGCCGCTGGACAACCCCAAGCGCCTCAGCGTGACCTCCTTCCCCATGAACAGCCCCCGCGGCTTCGGCCTGCTCCAGCGCGACGGCGACTTCAAAAGCTACCACGACCTTGCCGCCCACTACGAGACCCGCCCCTCGCTCTGGGTCCGCCCCGAAGGCGACTGGGGCAACGGCAGTCTCAGCCTCGTGAAGATACCCACCGAAGATGAGATGCACGACAACATCGTGGCCTTCTGGAGCCCGGCCAAGCCGCTCAGCGAAGCCGCGGAAGGCCAGCCCGCACAGGAACTGCCCTATCCTTCCATGATGCAGTACCGCTGGAAGCTGTTCTGGATGCTGCCCGACGTAGCCCTGCATGACCTCGGCACCGCCACCTCCACCCGCGTCTCCCAGAGCGGGGACACCATGACCTTCCATGTGGACTTCGAAGGCGGCATGCTCAGCACCCTCGCTCCCGACACCGGCCTCGCCAGCATCGTCGAACTGCCGGAATACGTCACGCCCCTCGGCAAGAAACTCACCTACAATCCGTCCACCCACGGCTGGCGGCTCGAATTCACCTTCCGCCTGCCCCAGAAGGGCGGCATGCTCGACAGCCTCATGGCCGCTCGCAAAGGCCCGCTGAACCTTCGCTTCAAGGCTCTGCTCAAGCAGGGTGAAAACCTGCCCGACGCCATTACCGAGGCCTGGGTCTACGACTGGCAGCTCCTGCCCAAGTAAGTTCCATGGGAGGGGAGCCCCCTCCGGTCAAGAAAAGGAAGCTTATGAACGCCTATCAGGATAAGGACTTCCGGGTTCGAGACAGGGTACTGCTCTACGCACGCGGACTCGATCTTCCGCCCACGGAAAGCGTTGAAATCGCGCTGAAAAGCCTGGAACAGTGCAGTTCCGAGCATCCCACCTACGCCGAGGCACTGGAGAACCTGCACATCATCCTTGCCGAGCGCGGCCGGGAACTTATCCCCAGCGACGACAAGCCTCATCTGACCTCTGTGCCGCCCATCAGGCGCAGTACCATGCT
>JAZQMJ010000273.1:0-9982 GCA_045543435.1 Mailhella sp. | reverse complement strand
TGAAGCCGTGCTGGAGAATGGCCTGGGCCAGTATCCAGATGCCAAGCCGCACGTTGACGGCTGGCTCAATGGCGAGGTCGGGAGAGAGATTGAACTTACGAAGCCACTGGCTGTTGACCTGCATCAAGCCAAGATCAAAGGAGCGAGCGTTGTGTTTTCTGATGAGAGCCAGCGCTTCTTTTTTGTTCTGAGGGCGGTAGCTTCTGCCGCCGATGTTCACAGCCCACGGGTGTCCGCTGGACTCCTGTTTAATGATGGCCTGAACGAGAATCTTTGGGATGCCGGTCTGCCTGCACGGGCTGTCGAGCGGATCGGCGTTAGCGGGGCTAATTATAAGGATGAAGCTCAATGCTGAAAGGATGAGCTTTGCAGATAGAGGTTTCACGTTGACGCCTGTTTCGCTCAGAACTTGTCAGAGCTGTTCAACCGGCGTTTTAGATTCTGTTTCCGTGTGTCCACTGTGTTTTCTGCTTTTCGGTCGGAATCCTTTGCATACTTTTTTGATGATGTACGCGGGGATGTCGATACCCTCGTTCTTCAGAATGTCGCTGATCTGTGCCGCCGTGTAGCCGTTGGACATCGCTTTTTTGAAATCTTCTTCGAGTTCATTCGCGGCTTCTTGCCGCGTTTTTTTGCTGTCTTTGGGCGGAAGATTTTCCAGCAGATTTTTCGCTCTGCTTATCTGTTCCTCCCAAAGATTTTTGTCAGTTGTCATGAGTTTTTCTCCTGTTTTTGATGTGAACGCATCATAAAAAAAATTTTTCAAAACACGTAATTCGGCCAATAGCCGTGGCGGGTTCTTCGTGGCAGGATGGTAGTTGTTAAACAAACAACTACCATCCTGCTGAGGGAACTCCCTCAGGCTCCCCAAAGGCAGGAGCAATCGGCGCGTTGCTTCTCTCACTCCTCATAAAAGGCAAACGATGAACACAGCGAAAACTTTTGAAAAACACAGGGCAAAATACCGTGAAAAATTGATGGTCGGCATTCGAGTCACCTCTCAGGAAAAAAATCGACTTGAGGAACAGGCAGAACTCTGCGGCCTCACGGTCTCGGAATACTTGCGGCGACGTTTTTTCGGGGGGCGACCTATCGTTGCCCATATGGATGAGGCGATGATCCGCGAGCTTCGACGTATCGGCGGCCTCCTCAAGCACAACTTTGAAACACTTCGGAACGTCGATGCGTCCGAAAATATTTTCGCTCTACAGGAGGAAGTTCTCTGGCGATTAAAGCTGGCCATCGAAAAGATTGGAGCTGCCTGCCATGGTCGTCAAAAAGATTAAGAATCAACAGACCGATAAGAGAAGAGCCTGGCAGGTTAGTGACCTCGTGGACTACATCCGGTACCCGCACGACAGGAATCCACAAGAAAAGGTGGAGTATGCAGGAAGTAGAAATTTTTGGAGTGCCTCGCATCGAGGTCAACGAGGAGAAATGGTGTCATTGGCCAATGAGTCCAAGCACAGTCGGATGCCGGTCCAGCACTGGGTCTTTTCATGGCAGGAAGGAGAACAGCCGCGACGAGAGCAAATCGAGGAATTGGTCGATGTGTTTCTGGAACGCATGGGACTCAAGGGGCGTCAGACTGTATACGGCTTGCACTTCGATACCGACAACTATCACCTGCACATTGCCGTCAATCGGATGAATGAGATAACAAAAAAGGTCATTCAGCCTCACAAGGGCTTTGATATTGAGGAGGCTCATAAAATCCTTGCCTTCATTGAGAAACATCAAGGATGGGCATCTCAAGAAAATGCGCGGTATGAGGCGAAGGAGGATGGCACTGTCATCCGCAGAAAAAAGATGAAGGCCATGCCGACTCCGAAATCGGAAGCCTTGGACTTCGAGAATGTGACAGGGGAAAAATCTGCCCAGAGAATTGCCCAGGAGCGAGGACATTCCATTATTGCTGAGGCTTCCTCATGGGGCGAGCTTCATCGGGAGTTGGAAGCTCAAGGCATGCGTTTTGAAAAGAAAGGCTCTGGAGCCATCATCTGGGTCGGGGAGACAGCGGTCAAAGCATCCTCGGTTGACCGGGAATTCAGCATAAAAAAACTGAGCAAACGCCTTGATGACTTTGAGCCGGGAGCTTACTCAGCAAAAAATGAAGTACGTGTCGTTGAGCCTGTCAGCGAGGTCAACAGAAAGGAGTGGGAAGAATATCAGGCCGAAAAGCAGCGAGATTCCACCAGACAGAAGGAAATACAGCGGCAAGCCTTGGCACGGATAAGGGAGAGGCATCGATTGGAGATGCAGGAAAGAGGCACGAGGCTTTCTCGCTTCGGTCTCACGATCCTGAACAGAGGCAAACATCGACTCAAAACCAAGCATCGGGAAGAAGTCCGCACATTCAGGCAAAACCAGCCAAGATCGCAGAATCGAAGACTGTGTTTTGAAACATGGCTGATAAGACGAGGCTACAAGCGACAAGCCGAACTATGGCAGTATCGTCTCCATAGAGAAAAATTTTCTGATATGACTTTGCCCATAATGGAGCAAGACGTAGCCTGTCTTCCCACCGAAACTCTTCGTCAGGCATATGAGGCCCATCGCTCCACCCTCGAAAGCGGACAGGCCGAGGAGAACTCCAGATTCGATGCGAAAATAGCCATCAGCATGAGGGGGGCAGGCTATAGTCGAAAAGAAGTGCTGCTGGCCATTCTTCACGGAGCCGGTCAAGCATCAAAAGACGGCAGAAACTGGCGGCGTTATGCTGAACGAGTAGCAGATTCTGCCTTTGGCATTGCTGGAGAAATTTCGTTGAAAACTCATAGGGATACTATGAACATCTTGACCAGAGAGATGCACGAGGAGCATATTAGGATGAAATTGTAACGGCTTTGATGTTTTGCTCTCCATTGACTTTTTTGCGCAGAGTTTTTATTCTTCTCCCAATGGTACCGCTCTGCGCCTCGGGTTCCTTCACGGGAATACTGCGAATATCCAGAGCGGCATTTTTTTTAATCTGAGGATGATTATGGCTAAATTCGACAAGCCAGCCTTACCCCACGAAAAACTTTTGGAGCTTATGGAGTCTAGAGGACTTCTTTGCTCTGACAAAGAACGAGTTTTGCGGCATCTCAAAAACGTAAGCTACTATCGCTTTGCGGAGTATGCGAGTAGTTTTTATCAGATCCCCAGAACTGAAAATCCGATTTTCAGACCTAATACAACGTATGAAGAAATTTGGCAGCTTTATCTTTTTGACAGAAAACTGCGATTACTCACTCTCGATGCCATAGAACGAATTGAGGTTTCCGCTCGCTCTGTTCTTTCTGATTGCATGAGTCTTGACGATGGAAATTCTCGAGTGACTCTTCCCTATGGGCCTCATTGGTTTATGAATGAAGACTTTTTTCATGATAAAAATTACTGTGCGTCCTTTTGTGACGAAATTGAAAAAGAAATAGGGAAAAACAATCCAGAGCGTCGTACAGCTTCCATAGCACGGTATTACTCACAATATGATGATCCGGCATATCCACCGACATGGATGGTGATGGAGGCTTTGTCCATGGGAAAGTGGACTCTTGCCATGTCTAAACTTACGGGTGAGGCTCAAAAAAAGGTTGCCAAGGAATATGGACTTCCGTCTGTACTCTTAGTTTCTTGGCTTGGCTCTTTGGCTTGGACACGCAATGTAGCCGCCCATCAGGGACGTCTATGGAATCGACATATAAAGAGAGCTCCTCGAGTTCCCAAGCCTGCTGGCTTATACTGTCCGGATTTCAATCATAAGGCGTCAACATATTATGCGACGGCCTGTATTTGTTTTTGTTTCTTGAAAAAGATCGTTTCCCGTTCGACATGGGCTGAACGACTTCAAGAACTTTTCACAGAGTTTCCCAGCGTCGATAAGAAGCTTATGGGCTTTCCTGAAAACTGGGCGCAAGATTCTTTCTGGAAATAATAGCCTATTCATCGTTTCTATAGAGGAGAAACTTTTATGATCAACTTCCTCGAACACGCTCTTGAACTGACCAAGGCTCAGGCTTCTGTCCGAGTGATGAACGAAGAAGAAATGATGAGCATGGTTGCAAGGCTCGCCTCGAAACTTCAGGCCATATCTGGGGAAGAGCCTCATATTGATGCTACTATTGAGGCTACCCCGCAGACGACTGACGCTAGGAAGTCTATCAAGGAAAAGAGCATCACCTGCCTTGAATGTGGCAAGGTGGCTAAGGTTATTACGAGGAAGCATCTTGCTATTCACGGCCTCGAACCGGAATCATATCGAGCTAAATGGGGACTGAAAAAAGGAACGCCCCTTACCTGCAAGGAACTTCAGCGAGCCAGGCGTCAGAAGATGAAGGACATGAAACTATGGGAGAAGCGAGCTATCGCTTGTCAGGAGAGACATCCCATGGACTTCGGCAGTATTGAAGAGCTGTAGCCGGATTTAGGAGTCAGGACCACCCGCATAGCGGGTGGCTCGGGTAGCCCTATAAGGGCCTGTTATTCAGTTGCGCCTTTTCTATATTCTAGGGTTTAAGATCCCATGCCAGTTGACTCGTAGCGTGCTCCTAAAGGAACTTTCCCTGCTTCGAATGGAACGGATCCGTATATTCCTTGCTCGTCTTTTATCGAGCATCAGGTCTCGTTGATCATACTTACGGATTGCAGCTTTGTTCAGGCCTACTGTGCTGACGTAATACCCAGCGCTACAGAATCGATGATTGCCATACTTATACTTAAGTTGGGAAAACGGTCGAATATCATAAGAGAACTTTTCCCTTTCAAGTACCCCATCATGGCTGATACGGAATATTTAGGTGGTATCATGACAGCATATGGTCAGGCGTCATGTGGCCTTCTATGATTTCTACCCCTTTGTAAGTACAAAATTGGCGTATAATTTTTCCTATTTCCTCATGGTATTGCCCATGAATGACTTTTCTCCTATACATTGTGGTGAAGACAATATGGTACTTACACAGCTACTTTGTATGTGCCAGATTTTGTTCTTTCGCCATACAAAAACACCTTTTCGATTGAGGACGGTAGCTTGAACAACTCCGTTCTATCGAAAAGGTGTTTTTTATGTTTAGCTTTTGGGTTTCCACCGGCATAGCCGGTGGTTGCCTGTTTCGGTAGCTAGCTCCCTCAACAGCCTAAAGGCATTAATGCAAACTAGCGGACAGCCTGCTCGGTTATCTCGTCCACTCTGGTTTTCAGGTACGGCTTTCTTCTGCTGACCTCAAACAAGACCTCCACGCCGCCGGCATCTCTTGCAACCTGGTACCGATAGAACGTATTCCGGGAAAAAGCCCATGTTTTGCACGCTCGGGAGATATTCCCGAGTTCTGCCGCAAGATTGAGAAGGTCGATCTTGTGTTTGATGACGTTTTGATTGAAACTGCTCATAGGGAACTCCATGGGCATAGGGCCCGTTTGATGGTTGTTGCTATTCTCATCAAAGCGGAGTTCCCGTTCTTTTTCAAGAGCGTGTGTCATATCAAGGCGAAACTAGGGTAAAATATTTTTAGAAAAAGTACATATTTAATAAAATTTATTAATTGTATGATCATGTTTTTTTGCTATGTATAGAAAGTGATATTAATTTATTAATGTTTATTTCTTGTAGCAAGTGGTATATTATTTTGTTAAAATAATATATAGTGTAAAATATGTCATAGCAATATTAATCTCTTCAAAAATCTTGATAGTGTTAACATGCAAGATGTGGATGGGTAATGTATGCTTGAAACGGCATTCTGCGTAAAAATAAAGTTTACAACATTTATTATTTATATTTTTCCATATGAGGTTCTATGATGGATAACTTTTCCTTCAGACATGCGGCCATACCATCAATATCAGGAAATAAGGTTGATCTATCAATGCCGAAACGCGCTAAATCCCAAAATAACTGTTTTTTATAACTTTGATCTATCGTGATTCTAGATATCGTTATACCAAGATTTTTATCTTCTCCTAGTTGGAGAGGTTCAGTAGGTTGGGGATGAACAGTAAATAACCCTCGTTGAGCTTGAATTCTTTTATCGAAATAATCAGGTCTAAAGCGCATAATTTTATCAATCTCGAAAGGGTCTTTTTTATAGTTTTTAATAACATGGTGCGTATTTAATATATATATGCAAGCATCTTTATCATGATGGTTTTGGGTCGCAAAAAAAGCTGCAACTAGCGGATTTTCCGACCAGTCGAGAAGTCGTGTTGGAAGACCATGATGTTGTGCAAGTGCTAATATTTTCCATTTGTCCAGATTGTCCGTTATCCCATACGCTGGAATCCTTTTGGAAAACTCGTAGATAAGGCTTTTTTCTTTTTTTATCGAATAAAATTGTTTGTAATCATGACGTCCAATACTAGGAGTTAGCTCATAGGATAACAGGCTTACTCCTCGAAAAACAAATTGTCCTCCACGATAAGGTATTAATTTCTCATAGAGTTCTGCAAAAGAACTAATACGAGTATCAAATGTTTTATCGTCAATCATTTTATCAACAATCTCCATTGTTATAAGAAATGCTCACAAGTTCATTATAGAAATAAACATATTATTAATCAATCCCCCGGTAAAAACAATGTTGAATTTAAGACAGTATACAATAAACTATTTACCCTATAAACATTATAGGAATTGAAAAAATTATTTTTTAGTGGTTATAATAGATAACTGCGAACATAAAAATAGAGGGGGCATTATTGCCTTCCTCGGAGTATCTCAATGAATTTTTCCCTTCATCTGTGAATAGGCTTTGAATTTTATGACGGCTTTGGCTGGGACGGTGATGGCTTCACCGGTACGGGGATCCCGCCCCTGATGCGCCTCTTTCTTCTCTGTCCAGAACACACCAAAGCCCGTTAGGATGACCTTGCCGTCTTCGACAAGAGCCTCCTGCATTGCCTCAAGGACAGTATTCAAGGCCTGAGTCGCCTCGGTTTTGCTCATCTGAGCGGACAGGGCAACCTTGGAAATAAGCTCCGATTTCGTCATATATCCTCCAGAGAATCAGATTGTTTTTATTACGACATCGAAGGAGGATTTCGTCAAGTCTGGAAAATAACATCACAAAATTTCAGTAATAGAGAAACGAGAAAATAATCCATAATGAAACTAAATATTGTTAGAAGGGGATCCGGTGAAAAGGTTACTGAAAGAGCGGCTACCGAGGCTTGCGGAGCATATCAAAAGTTAAGGCTATTTTCTTAATTGTACTGAGTTTTGGGTCAGCTTTCCGGTTTACAATTTTTGAGAGTTGAGAATAGGAAACTTTTGCAAGAGCGGCGAATTTTTCTTGTGACAAGTTTCTATTGCTGCAGATTTGGAGAATGGTAAGACTTGGATTGTGTAAAAAGTCATGAATATCATGCTGTTCCATAAAAACTCCTATGAGGATCCCCGTCCTAACGAGTGGAGAGAATCCAATAGTTTCTCAGGGAACTAGCTTGAAAACCATCGCCTGCAGGCGATGGATATTTTGTCATTCTTCTGTATACTTCTCTGACTCTTTCATCGAGAAGATAGAAACAAATAAAAAATGCTGAAAATGTTCAGACAGTTATAAAAAACAACATTTCTTAGCTTTCAGGCGATGGTCAGACAGGATGATAATATAGTATTATCATGTCCTCTATTATGTACCAGTATGAGAACGGTGTGATAACACATGATTATCAACTGATACCCGTGTTTCCATGTTGGGGGAGGAATGACCATGTATGACAAGTTGCTTATCATCTGCCAGGAGACAATTTTTCAGAGCAGGTATTCGGCTCATGAAATCTCGAATGCCGTTGACAAAGTATATTCAACACTTATGAGAGAATGTAATCCCTATGATAAACTAGCCAAATTAGGAGCTGTGACGCTTTTTAAAATTATGGTTTTTACCAAAAATATTGAACCTCTTCGCTATATGGCTCATTGTTTGGGCTATGAATTGATACCGATTAAGAAGACGTCATAAAAGCAAAAAGCAGGCTTGCGAATCACAAGTCTGCTTTTTGCTTTTATGACGCTAATTCTGGAGGCAGTTGAGCATCATCTCTTTGAAACAATGTTCAACCTTTCTTGTTCAAACTGTTATCGTTCGGCCCGTGCCAGACAACGCTTTTTGAAGAAGGCCATGCCCCAGAGGAGGACATTGTCGAGTTCTTCTTTCACTTCCGCATCGTATTTCTTTTCTACGATCTGGCGGAGCGCGTCACTGACATCCGAATCGAGTTCCGCCAACGCGCCAGAGTGCTTGGTTTCGATAACGGCTGCGCGAGCGTTTCGACGGTCGATGATGACGATATCTGGTCGCCCGTAGCCGACTTCGTGATTGGACTCGACATCGTAGCCACAGCCGATGAAGAGGCCGACAAGGACAGCATGGTAGAAGTCTTCATGGTGGTCGTCATGAAAACTGATACTGTTCAGAAGGATCTGGGCAAGCTGCCTAGTGAAGCGTTCGCTGTCACCAGCCCAGAAGGCATCAAGCAGTTCTTCGCGTGGAGTCACCTTCATAGTGTCGGTGAACCAAGTGCGGACAGACTTAATGAAGATCTTGCGGATTTCCTTATTGGGGATGACAAGGCGCGTCTTATCGCCAAAGCCATCTTCCTGAGCTTTGGTCAGATAACCGGTGAGGTAAAGCATACTCCAGAGGTTTTCCTCGGAGGAATGCACGGTGTCATAAGTCAGGCTTTCGACAAGCTCGACGTCGATACTGTCTCCGGCAAGGAGTGTTTCAATTTTTTTGTTGGTGTTGAAGTCTGTCCTGCCGATAAACTTCCTAATGATGCTGTTACTGCTGGTATTGCTCCAGTACGCCTGCGGCTTGGCGTTGGGATCGGTCTGAAGGTCGTCCACATACTGGAGGATGTCCCACGGACAGTAGATTTCCTGACCTAGCCCGAAACGATAGCCATCGTACCACTCGCGCATCACATCTTTCTTGTTAGAAAAGTGAGCATCGGAGAGCAGCGTATCAACTTCTTGAGAGGTGAAACCGAACTTGTCGGAGAATTTCGGGTCGGAAATGCCGTAACATTTAAAATTGTTAAGACCAGTGAATATGCTTTCTTTGGCGATACGAAGACAGCCAGTCAACACTGCCAGCAGAAGAGAAGGATTGGTCTTAAGAGCTGCTCCCAGCACGTTGCGGATGAAGATAACCATCTCGTCATAATAGCCGTTCTGTTCAGCTCGTGCGAGAGGAACATCGTACTCGTCGATGAGAAGGATGGCAGGCTTGCCCCAGTGTGCATGGAGGGCGCGGCAAAGAGTCAGCAGGATGTTAGATACTGCTCCCGTATCAGCGTCCTCTTCAAGGATGGACTTCAGCAGATTTTTTTCGAGTTCTGCAACGCGAGGGCTATCAATGAGGTAGGCGTGGTCACTGCACAGGCGGGCAGCAAGCGCTCGAAAATAGATGTAGGCATCGTCAAAGGATATCCCCTCCACATTTTTCATGGATAGAAATACGGAAGGATACTTGTTCATCCATTCGTTGCAGAGAGTCTCATTCTTGGAGACAGCCAACCCTTCAAAGAGTTTTTTGCTATCCTGACGGATATCGAAAAATTCCTGAAGCATGGTCATATTCAGCGTCTTGCCGAAGCGACGAGGGCGCGTGATGAGAGAGACTTTAGCGGGAATATTGGAAAGAAGTTCCACGAGAAAGTCGGTCTTATCGATGTAATAGCAGTTGAACTCCCTGATTTCGCGGAACGACTCACCGCCAATGAGGATATTGGAAGCAGACATAGTATGATCTCCTTGAGCTCTTTTCAGTATCCCAGCAACAGCGCAACGTGTCAACGAGGCGACTGCTGTTCAGAAAGGATATGAAACTATTTTTCCACCCCTCCGAACAGAGAAGAAGCCACGCCGGAAGCCCGACGCAGAGCCTCGTCATGCAGGTGGGCATAACGCTGGGTCATCTGCGGGCTGGAATGTGTCATCAGTTTCTGGAGTTCGTACATAGAAACCTCGCCGGAGCTGGCAAGCCATGAGGCAAAGGAG
>JAZQMJ010000272.1:0-5489 GCA_045543435.1 Mailhella sp. | reverse complement strand
ACTTGTTGGCGTTTCGTGTCCAGTATGAGAACGAAGTTGGCGTTCCTGGCTTCTCCGTCGTTCCCTGACGGAACTCGTGCAAGAAGCGTGCCAGCACAGGAGCTAAATGCGTATCATGTTCTGCATGGCGAGTATGTCGAGGTCGGAGACTTCGGCTCCGGGCGCGCCGGAGGATGCGCGTTCGGCGATGCCGTCGAAGCCTTCCAGCGCGGTGGCGAGGGCTTCGAGGAAGGTCGCGGCCTGCGCGGTGAAGGCTTCCTGCGAGAGGCCTTCCATGTGGATGATGCTCTGGACGGTGACGGCGTCGCCCTCGAGGCCGAAGCTCGCGCCGCCCGTGCCCTTGAACAGGCTGTTCATGCGCAGGAGCTCGGCGTAGAAGGCCTCGCGCCCGGAGGCGGGGACTATGCCTGCCGCGCCCTGCATGACGATGGCGTTGCGGGATTCGAAGAGCCCGATATTGAAGGAGAAGTCGCCCAGAGGCACAGTGACGATGCTTTCGCCGGGGACGACGGGGCATTCGATATTCGCTTCGGCGAGGAAGGCGGTGACGAGCTCAAGGAAACGCTTCTGCATGATAGACCTCAGGACTATGGTATTTTTCAGGAAATTACACGGAGCGGCTGGAGATTGCAACGGGCTGTGAGGAAAGGGAGTGTTTTTCCTGGCCTTTTCAATAAGGAAAAGCCCCGCTGGCGCGGACCGGCGGAGCTTTTGCGTGTGCGGGGGGAAGCGGGGAGGCAGGCCGGCCTATCCCTGGAGAGTGCAGAGCATGGCTTCGGCGTCGTCGGGGGCCTTCACCTTGTCGCTGGCGCGGACGATGACGCCTTCTTCATCTATAAGATAGGTGGTGCGCACCACGCCCATGCCCACCTTGCCGCACATCTTCTTTTCCTTCCACACGTCGTAGGCTTCGATGACCTTGCGTTCCGGGTCGGCGAGCAGGGTGAAGGCGAGGCCGTACTTGTCGGCGAACTTGCGGTGCGAGGCCACGCTGTCCTTGCTGATGCCGAGCACCACGGCCCCGGCTTCGCGGAACTGGGGCTGGCGTTCGGAATAGGCGCAGGCCTGCTTGGTGCAGCCGGGCGTGCTGTCCTTGGGGTAGAAATAGAGTATGACCTTGCGGCCGCGGTACTGGGCGAGGCTGTGTTCGGCGCCGTCCTGGTCGGGCAGGGTGAAGTCGGGGGCTTTGGTGCCAGTCTCGAGCATGGCTGTTCTCCGTAAGCAGAAGTTTTCTTTTATCGTTATCGGCTTCCCCGGGATTTGGCAAGGCGGGGAGAGCGGGAGAGGGGAAGCCGGGCGCGCTCCCTTTTCAGCGGCGCGGAAGCAGGCTATGCTGTGCGGAAACCACGCAGGAGGCGCGTATGTTCAAAGGAAAGGTGGCCGTGGTCACGGGCGGGGCAAGGGGCATAGGGCTGTGCATTGCCGAGGAGTTCCGCAGGGCCGGGGCGACGGTCTGCGTCATCGACAGGCTGCCGAACCCCTGTTTCGTGGGCGACGTGGCGGAAGAGGCCGCTCTCCGCGCCTTTGCAGAAAAGGTGCTGGCCGAGCATGGCCGCGTGGACTTCCTCGTCAACAACGCGCTCCCGCTCATGAAGGGGCTGGACGAATGTTCGTGGGAGGACTTCGACTACGCGCTCAAGGTGGGCGTGGCCGCGCCGTTCTACCTTTCCAAGCTCTTCGCGCCGCATTTCGCGCCCGGGGCGGCCATCGTGAACATCTCGTCTTCGCGCGCCGCCATGAGCCAGCCGCAGACCGAGAGCTACAGCGCGGCCAAGGGCGGCATCTCTGCGCTCACGCACGCGCTGGCCATGAGCCTTGCGGGCCGGGTGCGCGTGAACTCCATCTCGCCGGGTTGGATAGACACGGCCTTCACCGAGTACGAAGGGCCGGACGCCGCCCAGCACCCTGCCGGGCGCGTGGGGAACCCTATGGATATCGCGCACATGGCGCTGTTCCTCTGCTCGGAGAAGGCGGGCTTCATCACCGGGGAGGACATACGCATCGACGGCGGCATGACGCGGCAGATGATCTACCACGGCGACCACGGCTGGAAGCTGGAACAGGGGAGCTGACGCGGCGGCGCTATCCCTTCTGCGCCGATTCTAAACAGCGGAAAGCTAAAGGACTTTTCTTTCCTTGACAGCAGGCCGCCCCTCAGGATAAACACATCCCTTGTGTCCTCTTAGCTCAGTTGGATAGAGCGACTGCCTCCTAAGCAGTAGGCCGCAGGTTCGATTCCTGCAGGGGGCACCACCATATTTCCCAGAAAGCCCCGCAGTGTGCATGAACGCCTGCGGGGCTTTCTTGTTATCTGTCGTGCGCGATGGGAACAGGAAAGCTGGCAAGCTCTGCTTCGGGGCGCAAAAAAGCCCGCGACCATAAGGCCTCGGGCTTCAAAAAAGGGGCACGATGGGGGAGAGCTAGTTCCGCAATCCGCAATGGGGATGGAACAGCAGGAACATGATATAGGCACAGGCAAAATAAATAACGGCTATACCGATGGCATACCACATTCCCGCCCAGACTTTCTGATTGGTATCGAGAGTTATGCCTTTTCGGGGGCAGTATATTTTATAGAAAAACAGCGTGCCCAGCGAGAGGGATAAGGTCCAGAACAAGGTAACAGCAACAGAGTCATACTCATTGGGGCTATTACACACCAGCCATAGTCCTTCTACTAAAAGAAAGCTGACGATCGTGGAGGCGATGCCCAGCAGAAATGCGTAGAAATATTCTTTCATGGAAGGATGAATTCCTTTGGGCGGCGGCTAACACAGGTCACCCAATGTATAGAGGAGATGATTGAGTCCTAAAAGAAATCCTGCCCAGTACCAGAATCCGGCCCAGAGTTTCTGCGGTGTTGTCAGCCTTATCTTTTTCCATGGGCAATAGACGAAATAGAGCAGCAGCGGGCCTAGAAAAAGAGCGATATAAGGTACGAAGAGAAAGAGGGCCGGCCATTCTGCCAGGCAGTCCAGATTCATGCACAGGTGGAATATGGCTAAGCCCGCTAAGAAGCTATACAGGTATTCTTTCATGCGTTTACCATAACTGACATCACGCCTGTCTGCCATAGGGAAAGGGGTGCGCCGTCCACACATCTGTGGACTGACTGCCACATTCCTCTAGCGTGCCGCTTTTTTCCTGCGTATGTTTGGGGAAAAGGAGAGATGTCATGCAGGAACTCAGCAGTAAAGAAATGGCGAAGACGTGGCTCTACAAGCGGCATGAGGAGTTCGAGAAAACTCTTCGTGACGCGGCCGCAAAATGGTTTGAAACGCACAACAAAGAAATTCATTCCCGTATGCCTTATTGTCTTGCTAAGCACGAGCTGTGGGAACATAACATTATTTGTGATGAGGTGGTGGAGTACATCCAAGAAGAGCGGGAGAATCTTCTTGGGGAAAGTCCTTTTATCCTGCATAAATATGTTCATCATGGATTGAGCAGTCAGGCTATGGCGTTCAATCTTCTTGGGCCGCTTGTCGTGCGTAACGATTTTGCCCCGTTGCAGGCGGCCCTTGCCCGTATAGGCATAGCATGGTCTGGTGAGGTGTTCGATGCAAGGTTTGAGTACGAAAAACGTAAAGTTTTCAACGAGGATGTCGGACAGCCAACGTCCATAGATGTGTTCTTGGCTGGAAAGGATAACTGCCTTTTCATCGAGGCTAAGTTGTCCGAGAAGGAATTCGGCGGCTGTTCCATTTTTGCCGGCGGCGACTGCGAGGGGCGGAATCCTTACCCTGATAAGCTTGGCACCTGCTATCTGCATCATATCGGCAGGAAGTATTGGAGCGAGCTGAAAAATCATGACTTTTCCCATGCCAGTCTTCTGAACGGCCCCATCTGCCCCTTTGCCAGCTATTACCAGTTCTTCCGTGAAGTCCTGTTCGCCCTCTGCAATGATGGCACGTTCATCCTCCTGCATGACGAACGGAATCCGGCCTTCCTCCGTCGGGCGGCCACGGGAGAGCCGGAAGGCGGCTTATGGCCCTTCCTTTATGAGGTCATCCCGCACAGCCTGCGGAACAGGGTGGGGCGGCTGAGCATCCAGAGCCTTGTGGATGAGATAGAAAAGTCTGGCAGGCACGCTGACTGGATATACGAATTCAAGAAGAAGTACGGCATGGCGTAAACGCATCATGGCCAAACGGGCGGGGAGCTTTCCCCGCCTTTTTTGTTCCTTCCAAAATCATCCCGCCGTCCACACATCTGTGGACGGCGTTTCGATTTCCGCTGTCTCCTTCCGTGATCCTGCGTATGCTCAAAGAAAAAAGGAGAAACGATATGGCACGCAGGAAGAGAGCGATGCAGGATAAGGCCCACGCTGTGAACAGCCCGGAAATCGCGTACGTCCGGAACAAGGCGGCGCAGTGGCTTCTCGCCGTACTCGACAAGGGGGCTGAAATGGACTCGAGCTTCTTCGAGTGTCTGGACTGGGCCCTCGGCGGGCTCGGCGAGCTGATGGAAGGCGTGAGCAAGGAAAGCGCCGCGCTTCGCAGCGCGTCCGGCAAGGAGGCCCGCGAAGCCGTGCAGATGCTTCTGGCCAGCACTCCGAAGCATCGCCTCTGGCGCGCCTGCGACGATCTCATCGACGATCACCCCTGCATGAAGGACATCTTCCTCGAGCGCATCGGCGGCCTGCTCCGGACTATGCCCGAAGCCTCCTGCCCGTTTTTCAGGCAGGCGCAGAGCAGGCTGGAGGCCGTGTTCGGGCTGGATGCCGATTCCTCCGCCATCTGCGAGTTCACCTTCCTGCTCCAGAGCTTCCATCAGATAGAAAGCTACTTCGAGGATACCCTGAAGGTCTTCCACTTCACGGGGCGGCCTCTGCTCGCGCATATGCTCGGGCTCTCGCAGACCGGGCTCTCCCGCCGCCTCGATGAGCTTGTCGGCTTCGGCATCCTCGAAGACAGCTACGGACATTCGTTCCGCGTCATCGAGGCCGTCCTGCCTTTCTGGTCTCAGGAGAAGCCGGACAGCTCCCGCCTGTTCAGCCGCCCGCTGGAAGGCGACAGCCTGCCGCTCTCCTCCTTCCGCCTCGATCCCGACGAGGTGCGCCACATACGCCGCCTCATGGAGAGCCGGAGCGATTCCCCTGTGCATATCCTGCTCTACGGCGTTTCCGGCACGGGCAAGACCACCTTTGCGCGCTCCCTTGCCGAAGCCTGCGGCGTGAAGGCGTGGAGCGTGAACAGCCGGAGAGGCGACGACGACAGCCAGCGCCGCGCCTCCCTCGCCGCCTGCCTGCACATGGCCTCGAAGCACGAAGGCTCCTTCGTGGTGGTGGACGAGGCCGAGCGCCTGCTCGATACCGACCTCGCCTTCGGCCGCCAGACCAAGGACAAGGCGTGGCTCAACGACTTCCTCGAAAAGCCGGGCCAGCGCATCATCTGGATAAGCAATAAGGTGGAGCATATCGACCCCGCCGTGCGCCGCCGCTTCGCCTACAGCCTGCACTTCGAGAAGTCGGAGGCCAAGCGGTCTTA
>JAZQMJ010000271.1:0-6252 GCA_045543435.1 Mailhella sp. | reverse complement strand
CCTGCGCGACTGGCGCGGCCTGCTCCGCGAGGCAGAACTCGTCATTGCCAAGGGCGTCACTGAAGTTTCCGTGCGATATGTGCCTCAGGAAGAGTTCCTTTTCCAGGAACAGCCTTTCGACGGCGACATCAAGTCGGCCATCATCAACGCCCGTTTCATGGATTACGTTGAAAAGACGGGGAACGCCATCACTGGCCCCGTTCACATACATTTTTCCAGTATGAAGAGCCGCATAGCGGGAGAAGCCCAGCCCGTCCGCATACTCCAGAGGACGCTCCCGCCTCATTCGGAAGCCGGGCGTACTTCCTTCGGCGGATGCATGATGGCCTCCTGCTACCATATCGGCGATATCGATAGGATACAGGAGACCTACGAGCGATTCATCTCGTGGATAAGCCGGCATGGCTATACCGCCGACGAAGACTGCTACGAGCGTTACGTTACCGACTACTGGACGACCAGCAACAGCATCGGCCACGTCACTGAGCTTCTGGTCAAAGTCGACCGCCCGAAAGCCCTTAGCTGATATCCTGCCAGCCTGATGAGGCAAAACAAAAGCGTCCCCGGAGGAACTTCCTTCGGAGACGCTTTTTCTGTTTCAGGCCGTCTTATTCAGGGCGATGGGGAAGGATGAGTTCCACTTCGCTGTGAGGACGGGGGATGACATGGACGCTGATGAGTTCGCCCACACGACCGGCGGCGGCAGAACCGGCGTCCACAGCGGCCTTCACGGCACCAACGTCGCCGCGGACCATGACGGTCACCAGACCGCCGCCCACCTGCACACGGCCGATGAGAGTGACATTGGCGGCCTTGACCATGGCATCGGCGGCTTCAACAGCGCCGACAAGGCCCTTGGTTTCGATCATGCCGAGAGCATCGTACTTCATGACTTTCTCCTTTCACGCACGGACTGTTGCCGCGCTCTTCTGTTGGATGGGCCTTTCGGCCGCCGGAAAACTTGTTCAGTGCCTGATGACAGTGACGGGGAAATCAAACTTCCTGATGATGCCTTCCACACGAGAGAGGTCGGCTTCGGAGAGGGCCGGATCGCCCGCCATGGGATATTCGAGCCCCAGCTGGGCATACTTGTTCACGCCCAGCTTGTGATAGGGAAGAAGATCTATCCCCTTGAAATTACGGTTTTCCTTGTACGGAGCAAGGAAATCCACCATAGCTTCTATATCGGCTTCGCTGTCGTTCACGCCTTTGAGCAGGGGCACTCGCACCTTGACGCTGGCACGATTCTCGAGAAGCCACTGCAGGTTCTCGAGTATCTGCTCGTTGCGCACGCCCGTGAGCTTATAGTGCGTGGCGGAATCCATATGCTTGAGGTCGAAGAGGAAGAGGTCCGTCACCTCTTCGGCCTTGCGTATGACTTCCGGGCGGGCGAAACCGCAGGTCTCGATGGCCGTGTTGATGCCCCTCTGCCGGCAGGCCGCCAGAAGGTTGATGGCCGCTTCGGGCTGCATGAGCACCTCGCCGCCGCCAAGGGTCACCCCGCCGCCGGAACTCTGGTAGAACATGCGGTCTTCCTCGATGACCTCGAGTATCTCCGAAATGGTACGGAGTTCACCGGTCATGCTGAGGGCCTTGCGCGTACAGGATTCCACACAGCGTCCGCATCCCACGCATTCGACATCGCGCCGGATGGAGTGCTTCTTCTCCACGAAGTCCATGACATGCACGCCTGCGGGGCATACTGCGGCGCAGGCCCCGCAATGGGTGCAGAGGTCCTTCTTGAAGAGTATCTGATAGTTCCTCTTCTGGCCTTCCGGATTGGAGCACCAGAGACAGCGCAGGGGGCATCCCTTGAAGAAGACCAGCGTCCGGATACCCGGTCCATCATACAGATTATACTTCTGTATGTTGAAGATGAGCGCTTTTCTTTCCATCACGAATGCCTCCGCTGTCCTGTTCCTTTCTTTCTGCCCACACTAGATGGAACGGAGAACGGTTCTGCTGATGATCTCGTCCTGCACGTCCTTGCACAGTTCCACGAAGAAGGCGCTGTAGCCTGCCACGCGGACCACGAGGTCACGATAGTTCTCAGGATGCTTCTGGGCTTCCAGGAGAGTCTTGTTGTCGAGATAGTTGAACTGCATCTCGCCGTTGCCGAGTATGCTGGCGGTGCGGATGAGCGTAACGATGCCGTTCTCGCCTTCGGGAGTATCGAGCAGGCCGCTCATCAGCTTGAAGTTATGCACCATGCCTATGTTCATGTTGTCGTTGGCCATCTTGGACACGGACTTGATGATGGCAGTGGGGCCCTTGAAGTCGGCGCCCTGCGTGGGGCTGATGCCGTCGGAAAGGGGCAGCCATGCCTTGCGGCCGTTGGCGGAAGCTCCGGTGAGCTGGCCGAAGGGCGTGTTGTTGGAGATGGACAGCGTGCCGTGGCTGAGCACGGAGTACAAGGTGCGATACTTGCGGTGTTCGCGTTCGGTGAAGGCGATGAGTTCGGCGGCGATAAGGTCGGCGTAGTCATCGTCGTTGCCGTACTTGGGGGCGTCGAGGCAGTCGCGGCGGATCTGCTCATAGCCTTCGAAGTCGGCCTTCAGGGCTTCGTTGAGCTGGGCGAGAGTGTACTTCTTATCGTCGTAGACCAGCTTCTTGATGGCGGCCATGGAGTCGGCATAGGTAGCCAGACCGCTCCAGACAACGCCGGGGCCGAAGTTGTACATGGCGCCGCCGGAGGAGACGTCGCAGCCCTTCTCCATGCAGCCTTCATACATGATGGACATGAGGGGCTTGGGAGCGAGCTCGCGATGCACTCGCTGGGAGATGACCGTGGCCACGGAGGTCCACTTGGTGATGTAGCGTATCTGATCCTTGACGGCCTCTTCGAACTTTTCCCAGGTATCGAACTGGGAAAGGTCGCCGGCGTCAGGGGTGACGGGCTTGCCGTACCACAGCGGCACGCCGTGGTTCAGGGCCAGTTCGATGCAGATGGGCCACTGGGTGTAGGAAGTGGAGGTCCACTGGTACAGGCGGCCGGCCTTCTGGGGTTCCACACAGCCCATGAGGCAGTAGTCGCGGGCGTCTTCGATGGAAACGCCCTTGGCGAGCATCATCTTGATGTGGGAATCGTCGAAATGCACGGCGGGGAAGCCCATGCCGGAGCGGATGACGTCCACGATCTTGCGCAGGTACTTCTCGGGCGACTTGTTGTGTACACGGGTAGCCAGAGAAGGCTGGTAGATGCGCACATGACGCACGGCGTCCATGAGCAGATAGGTGAGGTCGTTGGTGGCGTCGCGGCCTTCACGGGTCACGCCGCCCACGCACATGTTCACGAAGGGCTGGTAGCCGGCGAAGAACTTGGAGCCGCCTTCGCTGGTGAGCCACATCATTTCAGACATCTTGATGAGCATGCAGCCCGCGAGGTCGAAGGCTTCGTATTCGCTCATGCGGCCGGATTCGATGTCCGCCTTGAAGAAGGGGTACATGTACTGGTCCACGCGGCCGATGGACATGCCGGTCTGGTTCTCTTCCACGGGCAGGAGGGATTCCACAGTCCACACGGACTGTATGGCTTCCCAGAAGCTGGTGGGGGCGTAGGCAGGCACGCGGGCGTTGACTTCGGAGATCTTGCGCAGTTCGGCACGGCGCTTCGGGTCGCTCTCGCGGTCGGCCAGCTCGGCGGCGTAGGCAGACATGCGGCGGGCGTAGGTCATCACGCCTTCGGTGGTGTCGATGATGGACTTGTAGAAGTAGATCTTGTCCAGATCTTCGGGGTTCTCGTAGTCCAGCGTTTCGAGCTTGGCGAGAGCCTCCTTCTGTATGTCCATCATGCCCTTCTTCATGAGGATGACGTCATAGCCGGGGTTGGAGTCGCCGCCGCCGTTCAGGGCATGGTAGGAGCAGTCGGAAACGAAGGATTCACCGGAGAGTTCCCACACGCCGGCTTCGCGATACTGGGCTTCGCAGAATTCGTCCACGGACTTGCCCTGCCAGTAGGGGAATATCTCTTCGCGCAGTATCTTCTTGTCTTCTTCAGAGATGAAGAAGGGGTCCTGAGCGCGATGGGCGATGGTGTCCAGCTCGTCGCGGAGCCAGCGCCAGGAGATATCGGGAGAGAAAGAGCCGGCGCGAGGAGCGCCGCAGGGAGAGCCGACGATGAGTTCGTGGTCCTGGATGACCAGAGGGGCGGTCTCACAGCAGCGGCGGAAGGCCTTGGCGCGCAGGAGGATCTTGGGCATGCCGGGATTGGCCTTGTCCATCTCGGTGATGACCTGGGCGCGGTGGATGGAGATGCGAGGCACCTGCTTGAGGAAGTTTCTCTTCAGGATCTTGTGACGTTCCGTGGGACCATCGGGGATGCCGGCGGAAGCACCGGCGGCATTCTGGAGCAGCTCGGCGGAAACGCCTTCAAAGATCTTGCGCAGAGTCTCTCTATCGGATTCGGAAAGGCCGCGGGTTATCTCGGCGATCTTGCTGGATAAGTCGTGAAGAGCCACTTTATTCCTCCATTGATGTATATCTAAGCGATAAGATTATAAAAATCAGTTCGTACCAGAAGCAAGGCACTGGCGGATGACCTGGTCGAGCATCTGCCTCAGGGCTTCCATATCCGGCCCTTCCGTGCAGGCGCTCCGCCCCATGCCCTCTGGGAGCCCGGCCCGGCGGGCGGGATAGCCCACGCGGCGGACATAGACGAGGTTCATGGGAGAAACGTTGTCCGTGGTGATGCCCTTTCCGGCAAGGCCGCTGCCCAGCGTCATGGCAGGGAAGAGTTCCGTGGTCGCGCCTATGCCGCCAAGTGCGGCAGGAGTATTCACCAGGACGCGGGCCACGGGCTTCTTGAGGATGAACTGCCGGATGACTTCAGGATCGCGGGAGTGGATGGTCAGCGTATGGCCTTCGCGGTCGAAGAGCAGGAGTTCGATGCACTTCTCGCAGGCCAGCCGCCAGTCGTCTTCCACATACCACGGGAGTATGGGCGAGAGCAGTTCGCGGTTGTAGGCATCCGTATCGGAAACGTAGCGGCGCTCGGCCACGCGCACCTTCGTTCCTGCGGGAACTTCAAAGCCTGCCTTGCGGGCAAGGGAAGGCGCGTCGATGCCCACCATATCGGAACGGCGGCGGCCGTCGTGATGGAAAAGGCGGGCGGCCATGGCACGCACTTCCTCTTCCTTCATGAAATACGCGCCCTGCTCGATGAAAGCTTTGCGCACGTCCTCCGCCACAGGGGCATCCACCACCACACACTGCTCTGCGGAGGGGGCGATGCCGAAATCGAAGGTCTTGCTGAGGATGATGTCGGCCACGGCCTGGCGGATATCGGCCGTACGTTCGATGAAGGCCGGGCCGTTGCCGGTGCCGCCGCAGATGAGAGGCTTGCCGGAAGCCACGGCATCGTCGATGAGGTCGAACACGCCGGTGAGCATGATGAGGGACACCGCAGGATGCTGCATGAGCTCCACAGTGCCCTTGCGGGCCGTCACTGACAGATAGGAGATGCAGCCTTCAGGCAGGCCGGCCTTCACTGCGGCCTCGATGATGAGGTCGAGCGTGCGGCGCATGGTGCGCATGGCGCGCGGATGCAGGGTGAAGACGATGGCGTTGCCGGATTTCACCGCCAGCAGAGCCTTGTAGATGGTCGTGGAGACAGGGCTGGTGGAAGGGCATATGGCGGCGATGACGCCAAGAGGTATGCCCACTTCCAGCACATGACCGGAGGCGTCTTCCTTCAGCGGGCCCACACAGCGCATCCCGCGCATGGCTTCCTTCACGGCCCGGCAGACGAAGAGATCCTTCATCTCCTTGTCCTGCACGCGGCCGTACTCCGTCTCCTCGCAGGAAAGAGAAGCGAGTTCGGCGGCGTGCTTCTCCATCTCGCAGGCCACACGCTCGACTATGGAGTCGAGCTTTTCCTGCGGGAAAGTCGCCAGCTTCTTCTGCGCTTCCTTCGCGTTCTCGGCGAGGATGCGGGCATACTGCATGGAAAGCAGATCGTTATCGGCAATCATGATAGCGCCCCAGCTGTTCGCTCAGGGCCGGGGATCCGGCTCAGGGAAGAAGGTTCTCCATGGCATAGCGGCGCGTCATCTTCACAAGGTCCCTGTGAGGAGTAGGAATGACGCAGGAGCTGTACACCGTGGTCTCCATGGCTTCAACGGCCTTCACGCCGGCGGCCACAGCGGCCTGGCAGGCGCCCACATCGCCCTGCACGAGCACGGAGATGTAGCCGGAGGCCACGTTCTCGAAGCCTATGAGTTCCACATCGGCGGCCTTGATCATGGCGTCAGCGGC
>JAZQMJ010000270.1:0-3798 GCA_045543435.1 Mailhella sp. | reverse complement strand
CTCATGCTCTTCGACGAACCCACCTCCGCCCTCGACCCTGAAATGGTCGGCGAAGTGCTGGACGTTATGGTGAACCTCGCCAAGGAAGGCATGACCATGATCTGCGTGACCCACGAAATGGGCTTCGCCCGCTCCGTGGCCGACCGCGTGGTCTTCATGGCCGACGGCCAGATACTCGAAGTGGGCACTCCCTCCGAGATTTTCGACTCCCCCAAGCATCCCCGCCTCCAGCAGTTCCTGAAGCAGGTGCTGTAAGGCTAGGAACGATTGAAAGAAGCCCCCTTGCGTTTTGCGGCGTGAGGGGGCTCTGCTTTTAACGCCGGAGGGCCTGCGCCCTCCTATCCCTTTTCCAGAAAGACGAATTCCAGTTCGTCCGAGACGGACTGCCGCCGGAACACGCGGTAGCCGTTCCGCTCGTAGAGCTCGAGGTTCCGCAGGCTCTTCGTGCTGGTGAAAAGTTCGAAGCGCTGCTGGGGGAAGCGTTCCTCTGCGGCTTTGAGCAGGGCCGTGCCGATGCCCCGCCCGCGCCAGTCCGGGTGGACGAACAGCTTCCCTATGGATACGGTGCCGCCCTTGAGGTGCGCCCGCACCGAGCCGAGGAGCCTGCCGCCTTCCACGGCTTTGAGGATGATGCCGGTGCGGTGTTCCTCCTGGACCTCTTCCAGCGTCTGCTTCAGGGGCGGGATAGGCTCTTTGAACATCGCGGCCTCGCTCTGGTAGCTGAGGCGCTGCAGTTCAAGGATATCCTTCAGTTCATCATAGCTGGCGCATGATATGTCCATCGTTCTGCTCCTTGCGCACTGCCGTGCTTTCGTATGCCCCCATGCGTACACGCTGGCGGGCGTCTTGGGAAGGGGCATTTTTCTTGGCGTCCTGCCGCCTCTGCTCCTTCAGCCGCCTTCCCTCCTCAGAAAACACTTCCCCCGCAGCCCTTCTCCCTGTATCATGGCCGTATGCAGGATATCCGCCTTTCCCCCCATCTTGAGCTCCTCGGCTCTGCGGCGTCCGCCCCGGCGGGCCGCGAGGGCCTGCCCCTGTACCTTTCCCCGGTGAAGGCGGGTTTCCCGTCTCCGGCCGAGGACTATGTGGACAGGCGGCTCGACCTCCACGAGCACCTCGTCCATAACCGCGCCGCCACGTTTTTTCTGAGAGCGCAGGGCGATTCCATGCTTGGGGCGGGCATCCATGACGGCGACCTGCTCATCGTGGATCGCTCCATCGAGGCCGGGCACGACCGCGTGGTCATCGCCGCTCTGGACGGTGAGCTGACCGTGAAGCGTCTCGTGCGGCGCAAGGGGCGCGTTCTGCTTGCTCCGGAGAACCCGGACTATCCTGAGTTCGATATCACAGAGCGCGAATATGTGCATATCTGGGGTGTGGTGACCTATGTCGTCCACAAGCTCTAAGCCGCTTTTCCTGCTCATCGACTGCAACAACTTCTATGTTTCGTGTGAGCGGCTCTTTCGGCCCGACCTTGTCGGAAAGCCCGTGGTCGTACTCTCCAACAACGACGGCTGCATCGTCTCGCGCAGTCAGGAGGCCAAGGCGCTGGGCATAGCCATGGGCGAGCCCGAATTCAAGGCGAGACCTCTGCTCAGGAAGCATGGCGTGGAAGTGTTCTCTTCCAACTATGAACTCTACGGCGACCTTTCTGAGCGCGTCATGGAGACGGTGGCCTCTGTGGTAGGCGAGGTGGAGCAGTATTCCATAGATGAATGTTTCGTGCGCCTCGCGCCCGCCCTTGTGCCCAACGCCCTTTCCGTGGCGCAGGAGATACGCGCCCGCGTACTCAAGTGGACGGGCATCACGGTCTCGGTGGGCATAGCCGCTACGCGCACCCTCGCCAAGCTGGCCAATCACATCGCCAAGAAGGGGAACGGCATCTTCTGGCTCAACGGTTCTGAAGAAAGGCACGACGCCCTGTTCCGCCGCATCCCGGTGAGCGAGGTCTGGGGCATAGGCCGCCGCCGTCTGCCCCTGCTGGAGCGCTTCGCTATCCGTACCGTCTACGACCTCAAGCATGCCGACGACCAATGGGTACGCTCGCGCCTGACGGTCACGGGCTGGCGCACCGTGCTGGAACTGCGCGGCATCCCCAGTATCGATGAGGACGGACGCCCTACGCCGCGCCGAACGCTGGTTTCTTCCCGATCTTTCGGAGAACGCATCTATGACCTGGAACAGCTCCGGCAGGCTGTTTCCACCTTCAGCGCGAGGGCAGGGGAACGCCTGCGCCGCGAGGGGCTTACTGCGGGCGGCATTGCCGTGCATATCCGCACGGCGCGCCAGCATACGCCGTTCGTGAGCGAGACGGCCCAACACAGCTTCGCCGTGCCTACGAACGACAGTTCTGCCTTCATTCGTGTTGCCCTTGCCGGCCTTGAGGCCATATACAGAACGGAAACGCCCTACGCTAAGGCAGGGGTCATGCTTTTCGACCTTTCCAGTCGAAAAGGGCGGCAGTTCTCTCTTCTTGCTCTGGACAGTGCGGAAAGCGACAAGCGTCGGGAAGCCCTCATGAGTTCTCTCGACCGTATCAACGCGCGTATGGGAAAGGATGCCGTGCGCTGGGCCGTTCAGGGAGCGGAACAGGCTCCGTGGCATATGCTGCAGGAACATCTTTCTCCCAAAATGACCACAAGCTGGGCCGAACTGGCGAAGGCCCTCTGCGACGACGGAGAACTTCGGGATGCGGCAGGGCTCCCAGCACCTGAAAGGGGCAGAGGGAAATGAGCCGAGTTTTACAGGGTAAAAGCTCAGTGAAGCTATTTTGTTAGAAATTTCCGCCTCGTGCGGAAGAATTGACACGGAACAAGCTTTGGTTGAATGCTGATAATATGCAAAGATGCCTATATTGTGAGGAAAATCCCTTGAAATTGTCATGGAAATGAAACATTATCGGGCTATAGAACTATCAAGAGTGGTTCAACGTGATCAATATAGCGAAAAGGGTATTATGATTACGGCTCCGTTAGGTATTTTATCGGCGATGCTCTCATAGAGAGGACTGCCGATTTTCTTTTAAATCATAGCGGCGCAGAAGGTTTTGCGTGGCTCAACACCAGGAGGAATTTCCCATGGCTAAGTATGTTATGGCGCTCGACGCCGGTACCACTTCCAACCGCTGCATCCTTTTCAACGAAAAGGGCCAGATGTGCAGCGTGGCCCAGCAGGAATTCACCCAGTACTTCCCCCAGCCCGGCTGGGTGGAACACGACGCCGCTGAGATCTGGCAGAGCCAGTACGCCGTGGCTCGCGAAGCCCTTGCCAAGGTCGGCGCCACCGCTGAAGACATCGCCGCCATCGGTATCACCAACCAGCGTGAGACCACCATCGTGTGGGATAAGGAGACCGGCGTTCCGGTCCACCACGCCATCGTCTGGCAGGACCGCCGTACTGCTGAATTCTGCGACAGCCTCCGCGAGAAGGGCCTGAACGAGACCTTCCGCAGCAAGACCGGCCTCGTGCTCGACCCCTACTTCTCCGGCACCAAGGTCCGCTGGATCCTCGAGAACGTGCCCGGCGCCCGCGAAAAGGCCGAAGCCGGCAAGCTCCTCTTCGGTACTGTGGAAACCTGGCTCATCTGGAAGCTCACCGGCGGCAAGGTGCATGTGACCGACTACTCCAACGCTTCCCGTACCCTTCTGTTCAACATCGTTGACCTGAAGTGGGACGAAGAGCTCCTTTCCATCCTCAACATCCCCGCCTGCATGCTGCCCGAAGCCAAGCCTTCTTCCTGCGTGTACGGCGAGACTGTGGCCGACCTCTTCGGCGGCCCCATCCCCATCTCCGGTGCCG